>JAOPXD010000010.1 GCA_025965315.1 Marmoricola sp. | reverse complement strand
GACTCGATCCAGCCGATCCCGGCGAGCGTGTTCCAGCTCAGGTGGCAGCTCGGCTGCTGGTGGTCGAGGGTGAGCTCCGCGTCGCCGTACGCGAGCATCGCCGGCACCGGGATGCCGGCTTCCGCGCCGACCCGTGCAGCCCAGGCAGGGTTGACCCCGGTCGTCACCGGCCGCGGGGTCGACGGGGTCTCGACCGGGACCGTCGGTCCGACCTGGGGCACTGGTGCTGCGACCCCGACCGGTTGCGCAGCGGCGACGCTGCTGACGTGCACGACGACGAAACCCAGGGCCCCGAGCACCGCCAACCCGGAGACGATCGCGACTGCGATCAGCCAGGTCGGCACCACAGTCGGCTCAGCGACAGCGGGCAGCACCGGTGGCCGCACGGGTGGCTGGACGGGGTCGCGGACAGGGAGGGACACGCCGACCATGATGCAACAGGAACTGGGGCTCAGCCGAAACGACCGTTGACGTAGTCGGCCGTCCGCTCGTCCCGCGGGCTGCCGAACATGGCTGCCGTGTCGCCGTGCTCCACGATCACACCGGGAGTTCCGTGCGAGGCCAGGAAGAACGCGCACTGGTCCGAGACCCTGGCTGCCTGCTGCATGTTGTGGGTGACGATGACGATCGTGACCTCTTCGGCCAGCGTGTGCATCGTCTCCTCGATCACCCGGGTCGACGTCGGGTCCAGGGCCGAGCAGGGCTCGTCCATCAGCAGCACCCGCGGCTTGATCGCCATCGAGCGCGCGATGCACAGTCGCTGCTGCTGGCCTCCGGACAACCCGCCACCAGGCGCGTCGAGCCGGTCCTTGACCTCGTTCCACAGTCCACCGAGCTTGAGGCAGTGCTCGACGAGGTGGTCCTTCTCGTCGTTACCGGCCTTCTTGCCGGTGAGCTTGAGGCCGGCCAGGACGTTCTCGCGGATGGACATCGCCGGGAACGGGTTGGGCTTCTGGAAGACCATTCCGATGTCTCGGCGCGCCCGGGTGATCCGCACCGTGGCGTCGTAGATGTCCTCACCGTCGAGGATGACCTCGCCGCCGAGGGACGCACCTGGCACCAGCTCGTGCATCCGGTTGAGCACCCGCAAGAAGGTCGACTTGCCGCAGCCGGACGGGCCGATGAGCGCCGTGATCTTCCCGGGAGCCATCGTCAACGACACCCGCTCGAGCACCTTGTGCTCACCGAACCAGGCCGAGACGTCCACGGCCTTCAGCTCGGCCAGCGAAGAAGCGGCCGACGTACGTGCCGCTTCGTCGGCAGCGATCTGCGACTCGGCGAAGACGAGGGTCTCCTCGATGCTCGGGGCGTAGGTCAACGTCGTTCCTTCCGTTCGGATTGATTCGAGTATGCGGTGCAGCCGAGCGCGACGATGCGGCAAATGGGGCGTCAGGACCTAGGTTGGTCAAGAGTTCGGATCTGGTTCACCTTGCGTTCAACCAAGGGCGATCAGTAGAGGTTGGGCATGACCACGACGATCTGCTTGGCCATCTCGACGCCGACCAGCAGCGCGAGCGGCATCCCGACGATCCAGGTGTGCCACCGGCCCCAGCGACGAAGCGCCACGACGACCCCCACGACGACCAGCAGGGCGAGCTCGCCCCAGCCGAAGAGCAGCAGCCATCCGCTCGGGTCCGACGCGAGCGCGTTCTCGGCCGGTGTCAGCGTTCCGGGCCGCAGCACGGCCTGGGGTGTCGGGAAGACCTTCCCGACCAGAGCAGCATCGACCCGGGTGACCGCCCCGGCCATCAGCGGTGGTCCGTCAGCGGTGACGAGCGTCAGCCGCCCGGCGGTCGCCGGCAGTACCGGGGCCTTGTCGCCGGCGTGCCGGATGTCGGTGACCTGGTAGCTCGCCTCCCCCTGGCCGGTGGTGGTGGTGATCGTGTCGCCGATCTTGAGGTGCCCGACCTTCGCGAACGGGCCGCCGTACGCGGTCTGCCTGCCGTAGACGACGCTGATCCCCGACTGACCCGGCAACGGGGTGTCACGTCGGTGACCCGGGCCGTCGAGCAGCGTACGTCCCGAGGTTCCCTCCACCACCGTGTCCTTGATCCCCAGCGACGGGATCGAGAGCAACGCGACCGGAGCGCCCTGCTTCAGCAGGGAGCCGTACGCGTCGACCTGCCCGATCGGGGCGGTGCCGAGGGCGAGCTCGGCACGGAACTTGCTGAACAGGATGCTCTGGCTGCGGTGCTCGGCCAGACCGGACAGCACGAACAGGTGCAGGAGCAGACCGAGGAACAGGGTCGCGAAGACGACCATCCCCCAGGCCGAAGCGCGCAGCAGCGTGCGGTCGCTCGGGCGTCCGATCGCGCGCCGCAGCGCGGCGGGTGCTGCCGTCTCGATGATCCGCGGCGAGTCCGACCGCCGGGCGCCGTCGCCGGACCCCACGAACGCCCGCGCAGCCTGGAACGAACGGCGGAGCACCGCCCCGGCATTGGCCGGGGCGGTGCCCTCCGTGCTGGTTGCAGATTCCGACAAGGTCAGCTGACCGTCAGCGTCGCCAGCTTGGTCGACGCCTTGGACGCGACGTTGCTGTCACCGGCGTAGGAGACGTACACGGTGTACGAACCCTTCGGGAGCTTGGACAGCGTCGCCGTGCCCTTGCCACCGCTCAGCGCGACGGTCTTGGTGACCTTGGTGCTCGAGCCCTTCTTGATCACGACGGTGACCTTTCCGGTCGGCGTCACGCCGGTCGCGGTCACCGTGACGGCAACCTTGCCTGCCTTGGTGTGCGACACCTTCGCCGCCGTGGCCTTCACGACCGGTGCGGTCCTGGCGACGGTGAAGGAACCCACCGGGATCGGCGATGCCGCGACACCGGCCAGGTTCGGCGTGAAGCCGTCCGTGGCGCTGCCGAAGCTGACCGCGCCCGCGTGCGGGGTGGCCACCGAGACGGACGCCGAGGTGGCCCCCGGAGCGATCGTCAGGGTGTGTGCGACACCGGCGACCGTCAGCTTGACCGAGCCGCCGCCGTTGCCGATCGACTGCACCGACGCCGTGACGGTCGTCGACCGGCCGGCCACGGCGGCCGTGTTGGTCACGGTCACCGTCGAGGTCGACTGCGGGTCCGCCGTACGGGCGGTGTTCCCGCAGTTCGTGTCGGTCAGGAAGCCGTAGGCCTGGATGGTCTTGCTGTCCAGGCAGAACTTCGAGCCGGCACCGGCGAAGGTGTCGAACAGCTCGCGGTACTTCACGCTCGAGTTCGGGCTGGTGATGGCAGTGGTCGGGATGATGTTGAACACCTCACGGGTGAGGCTGGCTGTTCCCTCCTTGCCCTGGGTCGCGTACGCCGGGTTCGGCGACAGCGTCGTCGTACCGGTGTACGGCAGCACTGCGCCGGATGTCCCGTCGAACGGCACCAGGACGTAGTCCGTGCCGGCCGCCTTGCCGGCGTCCGGGTCAGCGACGGTGCCGTTGTGGTAGCCGATGTACTTGGCGGCCGAGAACGGCGCGATCGCGGCGACCTCGGTCTTGTCGACCGTGGTCAGGATCGTGGCGTCGTGCTCCTGGACCGGCGAGCCGTCCGCGTTCTCGGCGCCGACGTACGGGCCGGCGGCCGACGGCGCCCCGGTGGTGGTGAAGTCGCTGTCGCCCTTGTCCGAGCCGTACGGGACCGCCGAGTTCACGGCGTTGAGCTGCTTGAGGAAGAACTGCCGGCTGCCCGAGCCGGGCTTCGGCAGGAACGCCTGGATCGGCTTGAAGCCGGCGTCCACGGTACCCGTGGTCGTCTCGGCCTGCAGCGCACCGGTGGTGGTGCTGACCTCGTTGACCGAACCGGCGTAGATGCTGGCCAGGTCCGAGACCTTCAGCCCGGCGCCGCTGTTGCTCAGCAGGAAGGGGCTACCGGCGGGAGCGGCGAAGCTGATCGCGTCGATGGCGAACGGGATCTCGGTGACCGCACCGGACTGGTTGTTCGCCTCGAGGCCCTGGAAACCAGAAGCGCGCGAGTAGTCGACGTCACCGGTACCGACGCCGTCACCGCTCGTGGCGACCATGCCCAGCGACTCCTTCAGCGCGGTGTAGCCCGGGCCGCTGCCGTTCGGGTGCGCACTCGGAACAGCCGGAGCTCCGCCGCTGCGGTAGCTCATCGCGGTCGTGCCGGTCGCCGTCCAGGAAGCCAGGTTGGCGGAGGTGCCGGTCGGGTCGGTGTAGGTGCCGAGGTCCTGACTGACGCCGTACTCGACGTCCTGGATGGTGTCGGAGCCGACGCCGACCAGGGTGTACTTGCCGATGACCGACGCGCTGGGGTCTTCCTGCGACGCGGTCAGACCCGTGGCGTTGGCAGCAGAGACGCCCAGACCGAGGGTCAGCGTCACTGCGGTGGCAAGGCCAAGGGAGGCCCTGCCGAAGGTGTTCACCTTCATCAAGATGTTCCTTTCCTAGGGAGCCGTCTCCGCCCGGGGACAGCGTTCAGCGCTCGAAACCTAGGAGCCCCGTGGAGACGGCTGGAATTCACCGGATGAACGCCCCGTGAACGCTCGATGGCATCAGCTTCTGCGTCTGCCTGACAGCAGCAACGTGGGCCCGAACACGGCGCACGGAAGGAAGAGCAGCAGGGCGGCGAGCAGGGCGTAGCGCGTGGTCGATCTCACCGATGCGTCCGGGGTGGTCCCGACGGTCCGGTCGCTGACAGGAGTGGTCACCTGCACCGGCTCCGCTACGTTCGCCGCCGGCTGCGAACCCTGCGGGGATCCCGTCACTCCGGGGATGTCGGAGGCTGAACCGGAGCCGCCCGGCCCGGACCCCGTCGACGTACCCGTCGGCGTCGAGCCCGCCGACGGCGTGCCCGACGGGCACTTCGGGCTCGTGGCCTCCGATCGCAACGCGTCCGCGACCTTCGCGGTCTGGGCCTGCTCGGACGAGCTCAGCGGGGCGTACCCGAGGGGCAGCTGACCGAGCTTGGTGCCCTGGTCCTGCCCGCTGCCGGCGACGTAGTCGAGGAAGGTCGCATCAGCCGTCAGGTCGGACGCGTCCGTCGAGCAGGCGTTGACCGCGGCGTACGTGCGCATCGCCAGCGGGTAGCCGCCGGCGACCGAGATCGACGGGTCGACCGCCTGGACGCCGGTCGTCCCGGTCGCGACCGAGGCACCGGCCAGCTCTTTCGCGATCGACGCGCTGGTGGCGGTCACCCCGCCCGAGCTGTCCGAGGTCGACCCGACCAGCGCGGCCGTCGGCAGGCCGTAGAGCGCTGCCGCCTGCGAGGTGGTCAGGGCGAGCTCGAACCGGGTACCGGGGACCTGCGGGCCGACGCTGGTTGCCTGCGGAGGCGTCAGCGTGACGTCCCAGTTGGTCTTCTTGCCGGAGTTGGCGGCCACCGTCCTGACCGCACCGTCGGTCAGGTCGGCCGCGTACGGGCGCATGTCCAGGGTGCCGTAGCCGGGGGCGGGCCAGTCGCCGGTCCTGAACGTCGACTGGTCGTTCTTCGGGAACGAGTTCACGGTCGTGTCGGTACCGAGGTCGAGACCCTTGTACGCGTTGTTGATCGTGGCGCCGTCCACGATCTGACCGTTCAAGAAGTTCTTCGCGTCCGGGTCCGAGCGCAGCCATGCCCAGACGTGGCTGGCCGCGTCGGAGTCGCCGAACGGGACCACCAGACCGTCCGGGATCTGGGTGGGGAAGAAGTACTTGAAGTCGGGGTTGAGCGCCAGGAAGTCCGGGTCCTGCAGCAGGCTGTCCGGATTCGAGGCCGGCACACTGGCGTTGGCCCCGTGACCGTCGCCGGGCGCGTCCGAACGGTAGGACTGGGTGAGCAGCTTGGCGACGATCAGCGGGGTCAGCCGCAGGTTCGTGACCAGGGTCCCGTCGGCGCCGACGTCGGGATTCGCGCTGTTGTCGGTGTAGTGCTTGTCGATCAGGTAGCTGACCACGATCGCCGACGCCGAGACCGGTGCGTAGTCGATCGTGGCGCTGCCCGCGGTGGCCAGCGGGCTGCCCAGGAAGCTCATCGCCGCACCACCGGAGGTCAACGCTGTCCGCGACTGGTTGTCGGTGATCTCGGAGTAGCCCAGGGTGGTGCCCTTCCCGCACAGCGCCGCCTGCCACGAGCTGAACGCGGCCGAGACGAGCTCGCTGCCGGCGGTCCGCACCGCGGCCGCGCCCAGCTGGCAGCTCGCACCGATCGGCGAGAAGTTCAGCGGGATCTCCACCCGGTCCTGCCACGCGGAGGCGGCCAGCGGCGAGCCGGCGACGTAGTTGAAGTTCGACCCGTAGCCCGAGCCCTGGGTCTGGGAGGAGGCGAGCTCGCCGTTCGGGTCGTACTCACCGCGCGGGACGACGACCAGCCAGCAGGTGTCGCCGGCTGCGGAGTACGTCGGGTTACCGCAGCCCAGGTACGGGGCCGACAGCGCGCTCTGCAAGCTGAAGATGTACTGGCCGGTGCCGTCCGAGGCGGTGCGCGCGTAGGACACCTCGTTGGACTGGGCAACTCCGAACGGCGGCTGGTTGTACTGGTCGTTGGTCCAGCCCAGCGACTTCTTCCTGGGGTCCGTGATCGACCAGAACGGAACGGTGCACCCGGCGCTCTGGCCGAACTGCGCGTGCGTGAACGCGTCCGTGCACCGACCGGTCGGCAGCTGCTTCGGGTCGGCCTGGTCACCGGTGAGCAGGTCGCGCGACGCGGCGGACAGACCCATCTGCCCCGCGAGGGAGGCGTTGGGGGTGCCCCACTGGCACTGCTGCGGCGTCGGACCCGTCGAACCCTTGCTCGCCCAGCACTGAATGATCTGCATGTAGTTGGCGGGCGCACCGCTTCCGCCGGTCGGCGTCGCACCGGTCCAGGACACCTGGAGACCCTGGTCGGTCAGGTCCTCGGTCTGGGAGACGGCGACCTTGAGGTCTTGGTACAGCGGCTGGTTGGCATCGTTCGGATCGGTGTGGCTCGCGTCGACGTAGCCAGGGTCGTAGATGCTGCGGCCCTTGGTCCAGGCGACAGTCGTCGCGCTCGACGTGGTCGTCGGGGTGGCCGCGTGCACCGTGCCGTGGGAACCGACCGCCATCGCCGCGGAGAACCCACCCAGGCCGAGGTCGGCCACGAGCAGGACGGCGGTGATGTACTTCCGGCGACCCCGCATCAGCCACGGCGTCGATCTCAACGCTGGGACCTTCGACCCAGCAGCACGACCGCGGGCGGCGCGATCACGATCAGGAACAGCGCGAGGACGGCGATCCAGATCGCCCACCTCGAGAACGTCGACCCTTCGTGCCCGGTGTAGTCGACCGGTGTCGCGGCCAGGGCTGTGCACTGACCGGTGTCGGCGTCACAGGCCGTCTTGCCGTCCGGGTTCAGCAGGCTCACCACGTTCGAGCCGCCCGACGCACCGCCGGAGCTGCTGCTCCCCGGCCCCGACGCACTCGACCCGGGAGAGGAACCGGCCGACGGAACGCTGCCTCCGGACGTCGTCGGGCTCGAACCGTTGTCGGTGCTGCTGCTGTGGTGTCCCACCGAGTTGTTGTCGCTCTGACCTGACGAGCTCGACGACGTGGAGCCCTTGACCGGCTTGCCGTAGACGCAGGTCGCCGTGGCCGCGGTCTTGTCGCACAGGTCTGGGTAGAGCGCATTGACCGCCAGCGTGTTGACGCCGCTGGCGGAGAACGTCGGGTTGTTGCAGGACTTGATGTCGATGTTCTTCGCCGCTGCGCCCGGGATCTGCTTGACCTGGGCCAGGCCCGCCTTGACCAGGTTGATCGGCAGCGGCGAGTACCCCAGGGTGGGCGCCGACTGCTGCCCCGAGCAGAGCGCGTAGTCGACGAAGGCGCCGAGAGTGGCGCCCTTCGTCGAGGTGAAGCCGTTCTGGAGCGCGGTCGGCAC
This sequence comes from Marmoricola sp., assembly GCA_025965315.1. Classification (GTDB taxonomy): domain Bacteria; phylum Actinomycetota; class Actinomycetes; order Propionibacteriales; family Nocardioidaceae; genus Marmoricola. The sequence continues at coordinate 6,152 of JAOPXD010000010.1, read as the reverse complement.
CACGAAGTAGGAGTACGACGAGATCGGGTACACCCGCGGGTCGGTGTCGGTGTAGACCTCGTCGAGGTCCTGGGTCAGGTAGGTGTCCGGGTCGGACTTGTCGGTGTTCACCTTGGCCTTCAGCAGGGCCACCGCGACGTTGGACGCCGTCGGGAGCACGTAGAAGCCGGCCTTGTTGAGGACCTTCGCGACGGGGTAGCCGCTCTGCAGCGCGTAGGAGTACTCGACGTACCCGATGGAACCGGCGTTGCCGGCCTGGGCCACGAAGCCGGCGACGCCGTTGTCCCCCGACTTCGCCTGCTGGACCGTCGGGTCGTAGTTCTTGCACTGGGTGAAGAAGGAGACCTCGCCGCAGGTCCAGACGCTCGGGAACTCCTTCTTCATCCACAGCGTGAACTGAGCCGTCGAGCCCGAGCCGTCGGAACGGACCACCGGGGTGATCTTCAGCGGTGGCAACGCCACGCCTGGGTTGTCCGCCTTGATCTTCGCGTCGTTCCAGGTGCTGATCGAGCCCTTGAAGATGCCGGCGATCGTCGAACCGGACAGCTTGAGGTTGGTCAGCTTCTTGCCGCCGACCGAGAGGTTGTACATCAACGCCGTACCGCCGGCGACGTCCGGGACGTAGGCGAAGCCACGTCCCGGCGTACCGGGCGTGGTGCCCTTGATGCCGTACGGGACGTCCGAGGCGGCGAAGTCGTCACTGCCGTTGGCGTACCCGGTCAGACCGGCGACCGAACCGGTCGGGGCGAAGTTCACCTTGATGCCGGAGTTGACGACGCTGGCGCGCCAGTCGTCGATCGCGTTCGCCGCCCACGAGGAGCCCTCACCGGTGATCGGGGTGTAGGAGGAGGCATCCGCGGGCGGGAGACCCGGCCCGACGAGGACCGCCAGCACGCCGCTCAGGGCCGCGAGCAGCAGGACGGACAGGTGGCGACTACGCATCGGAGCTCCGTGGGGATGTCGGTGAGGGGGTGGCAGTGACCCGATCGCGAACGGCTGTGCGGCGCTGCTTGCGCCTGGCCCGCTTGGCGACGTCCTGCGCGCCGAGGACCCGGGCGGCCACGAAGAGGATCAGCACCAGCAGCATCAGGACGACCGCCGTACCGAAGCCGCGGGCGACCATGGTGGGCTCGGGCGACTTCACGAACTCGAACACCGCCAACGGCAACGAGACCATCGGGCCCTTGAACGGGTCGGTGTTCATCGATGCGGTGAAGCCAGCGGTCAGCAGGACCGGCGAGGTCTCGCCGATGCCGCGGGCGGTGGCCAGGATGATCGCGGTGGTCAGGCCGCTGCGGGCCGAGGGCAGGACCACGTTCAGCACGGTGCGGAACTGACCGGCACCGAGGCCGAGGCTCGCCTCCTTCAGCGTCGATGGGACCAGCCGGAAGACGACGTCGGCGGCCCGGATCATGATCGGCAGCATCATCACGGTGATCGCCAGACCGGCCGCGAGGCCGGACTTGTCGAAGCCGAGCACCAGGATGAACGAGGACAGGATGAACAGACCCGCGACGATCGACGGCAGCGCGGTCATCGCCTCCACGATGGTGCGCACGAACCGTGAGAACCGGCCCGGGACCTCGGTCAGGAACAGCGCCGCGGTGATGCCCAGCGGGATGGTGATCGCCAGCGCGATCGAGATCTGGATCAGCGTGCCGACGATCGCGTGCCCCACTCCCCCGCTCGTCAGCGGGTCGAGCGGACCGGTCGTGGTCATGTCGTGGGTGAACAGGTTCGAGTGCGCCACTGCCCGGTGGCCGCGGATCACCGTGTAGCTGAGCACCGAAGTCAGGGCGAGCACCAGCACGAACGCACCCGACTGCACGAGTACCGCGACGATCCGGTCCACCACGACCGAGGCCGACTCGTCGAGCCGCACCAGGACGGCGTAGATGGCCAGGAACAGCACGTAGGTCACCAGGAAGAAGGCCAGGAACCCGCGGATCGGTGCGATCTGGCTGGAGAGGACCGCGGCGAGCGCGAGGGCGGCGAGAACCGCACCGACCAGCGACAAGGCGTCCCCGATCCGGACACCGGACGTCTGGCGGCGTGGCTGAGGCCCGGCGGCCACCTCCTGGTCGATCTGCGGCAGGTAGGTCGTCGGCAACTGCTGCGGCGCCGACTGACGAGGGACCGGCTGCTGCGGGATGACGCTCAACTGCTTGCCCCCGACCGCGACCGGGCGACCACCGAGGAAGCTGCGAAGTTGATCACCAGGGTCATCAGGAACAGCGTCAACCCGGCCGCCATCAAGGCGGAGAGACCGAACGAGTTCGCCTCGGCGAACTGCAGCGCGATCAAGGAGGAGACCGAGATCGCCCCGGACTGGAGGATGTGCGGCTGGATGGTGAACACCGGCGAGATGATCATGTACACCGCGATCGTCTCGCCGAGCGCGCGACCGAGCCCGAGCATGGTGCCGCCGATCATGCCGCCCTTGCCGAACGGCAGCACGACGGTACGGATCACCCCCGCCTTGGTGGCTCCCAGACCGAGAGCGCCCTCGCGCTCGCCCATCGGCACCTGGGAGAAGACCTCGCGCATGATCGAGGTGATCACCGGCGTGATCATCATGCCGACCACCAGCCCCGCGATCAGGGTCGAGGAGGTGAACAGGGTCAGCGAGGAGACCGGGTGGCTCGAGTCGACGCCCTTGACCTTGAAGATCGGGATCCACCCGAAGTGCTGGGCTATCCAGACCGAGACCGGCGCAAGCCGGCTCTGCAGGAAGAAGAAACCCCAGAGCCCGTACACGACCGACGGGATCGCTGCCATCAGGTCGATGATGCCGACCAGGATCTTCTTCATCCGGCGCGGCGCGTACTCGGTGATGTACAGCGCGGTGGCGACCGAGAGCGGGACCGCTACGGCCACGGCGACCAGGGCGATCAGGATCGTCCCGACGAGCACCGCGGCGACCCCGAAGTTCTTGCCGTCCGGGTTCCACGCCTGGGTGGTGAAGAACGAGAAGCCGGCCTCGTGCAGCGCCGGCGCCGCCTTCAGGGCCAGGAAGGTGCCCACCAGCAGCATGATCAGCAGGACGGTCACCCCGCCCGCGGTCGCGACAGCGCGGAACAACCGGTCCGGGACGTCCCGGACGAGCTTGATCTTGCGGGGCTGATCGGTGACTTCCTCGATCGCCTCGTCGTCAGTCACCACAGGCACACGGTGAGCATGCGGAAGCCCGGGAACCGGTGGGGGCCCCCGTGGTGAACGCAGGGTGAATTACACGCAGTGGAACGTCACACGCACCGCGGGCACCTCAGCCTGCCCAAGGCCCCTCCGGTGCTTGCACCCGGGCTTCGTCGGCCTCCTGATCGGTGAGCTTCTGCTGGCTCTGACGTTCTGCCTCTACCCGCCGCAGGTAGTGGTCAACCTCTTCGGCGACCCTTTCTTCGTCCCAGCCGAGGACGCCGGCCATCAGCTCCGCGACCTGCTGGGCCGACAGGGTGCCGCGGTCGAAGGTCTCGATCGAGATCCGGGTACGCCGGGTCAGCACGTCGTCGAGGTGCCGGGCCCCCTCGTGGGTGACGGCGTACACGACTTCGGCACCCAGGTAGTCCTCGGCATGGATCAGCGGCTCGGCCAGGGCCGGATCGTCGAGCAGGAGATCGAGCACCTCGTCGATCATCCCGCCGTACCGGCCGAGCAGGTGATCGATCCGGGACAGGTGCAGCCCGGAGGTACGCGCCAGGGCCGTGCGCTGGTTGGTCCGGGTCTCGAACCCGTGCGCGCCGAGCAGCGGGATCCGCTCGGTGATGCTGGGGCGGACCCCGCCCTCCAGCGACCGAGCAGCCATGTCGACCGCGTCCCGGGCCATCACCCGGTACGTCGTGAGCTTGCCACCGGCGATCAGGACCAGGCCGGGCGCCGGCGCAACGACGGTGTGCTCGCGGGAGATCTTCGAGGTGGCCTCGACCTCGCCGCGCAGCAGCGGCCGGAGCCCGGCGTACACGCCTTCGACGTCCTCGTGGTCGAGGGGATCCTTGAGCAGGGTGTTGACGTGACCGAGCACGTAGTCGATGTCCGCCCGCGATGCGGCGGGATGCGCGAGATCGAGGTTCCAGGCGGTATCGGTGGTGCCGATGATCCAGTGCCTGCCCCACGGGATCACGAACAGCACCGACGTCTCGGTCTTGGTGATGAAGCCGGTCTCGGAACGGATCCGGTCCCGCGGCACGACGATGTGAACGCCCTTGCTGGCCTCGACGTGCAGCGCACCGCGGCCTCCGACGAGCTCCTGGATCTCGTCGGTCCAGACGCCGGCTGCATTGATCACGACCTTGGCGCGCACCTCGTAGGAGACGTCGTTCTCGAGGTCGCGGACCTTCGCGCCCACGATCCGCTCGCCTTCGCGAAGGAAACCGACGACCTTGGTGCGCGATGCCACGTGCGCCCCGTAGGCAGCCGCGGTCCGGGCGACGTTCATCACCAGCCGGGCATCGTCGACCTGGCAGTCGTAGTAGCGGATCGCGCCGGTCAGCTGGTCGGTGCGCAGGTCCGGCGCCATCCGGGCGACCTGGCGGCGGAAGAGGTGCTTGTGCTTCGGAACGCCCATGTCGTACTTGCCGGCCATGGCCATGCCGTCGTACAGCGCGAGCCCGGCGCCGACGTACGGGCGCTCCCAGGTGTGGTGCAGCGGGTAGAGGAACGGGACCGGACGCACCAGGTGCGGGGCAAGCCTGGTCAGCAGCAGCCCGCGCTCCTCGAGCGCTTCGCGGACGAGTCCGAAGTCGAACATCTCCAGGTACCGCAGCCCGCCGTGCACCAGCTTGCTGCTGCGGCTGCTGGTACCGCTGGCGAAGTCGCGCTGCTCGACGATCGCGGTGGACAGCCCGCGCGAGACCGCATCGAGCGCGACGCCGGCGCCGACCACCCCGCCACCGACGACGAGCACGTCGAGCTCCTGGCTGGTCATCCCCGTCAGCGCAGCAGCTCGTGAGTCCGGTCCGAGATCAGCGGTCAGCGCCATGGGGCCATTGTCCCAGACCTTCGGACCGGACTCACCCGGCATCAGCAGCCGCAGCAACCGCAACCACAGTCGTTGGCGGACATCAGGACCTCCTCACCAGAAATAGACATGGAGCGGTGTCCTACGGTGAACCGTGACATCGATGTATGTCAATATTGATGAATGTCGAAGTCTTGGCGTCAGGAGGTCCGGGGCTCGCGCCAGCGGGTTGAGCCGACGGCCCCGGGAAAGCGTGCGAAGCGGACGGCGGAGAGGCCGGTCCCGCCCTACTGGACGACGACCTCGATGCGCTGGAACTCCTTGAGCTCGGTGTAGCCGGTGGTGGCCATCGAGCGCTTGAGCGCACCGACCAGGTTCATCGTGCCGTCGGCGACCCGGGACGGTCCGAACAGGATCTCCTGGAGCGTGCCGACCGAGCCGATCTGCACCCGCTCGCCACGGGGCAGGTTCTCGTGGTGCGCCTCGGCACCCCAGTGGTAGCCCTTGCCCGGCGCGTCCGTGGCACGCGCGAGCGGAGAGCCGATCATGACGGCGTCCGCGCCGCAGGCGATCGCCTTGGCGATGTCACCGCTGCGACCGATCGATCCGTCCGCGATCACGTGCACGTACCGGCCACCGGACTCGTCCATGTAGTCACGTCGAGCGGCAGCGACGTCCGCGACGGCACTGGCCATCGGGACCGAGACGCCCAGGACGGCGCGGGTCGTGTGCGCCGCTCCGCCACCGAAGCCGACCAGGACACCAGCGGCACCGGTCCGCATCAGGTGCACGGCGGCCTGGTGGGTCGCGCAACCACCGACGATGACCGGGACGTCGAGCTCGTAGATGAATTCCTTGAGGTTCAGCGGCTCGGCCTGCCCGGAGACGTGCTCGGCGCTCACGGTCGTCCCGCGGATCACGAACATGTCGACCCCGGCGTAGACGACGGTCTTGGCGAACTCCTTAGTCCGCTGCGGGGACAGCGAGCCCGCCACAGTCACGCCTGCCTCGCGCACCTCGCGCAGCCGCTCGGTGATCAGCTCCGACCTGACCGGCTCGGTGTAGATCTCCTGCAACCGTCGCGTCGCGTCGACACCCTCGAGCCCGGCAACCTCGGCGAGCAGGTCGCTCGGGTCGTCGTAGCGGGTCCAGAGGCCCTCGAGGTTGAGCACGCCGAGCCCACCGAGCCGGCCGAGCG
>JAOPXD010000007.1 GCA_025965315.1 Marmoricola sp. | reverse complement strand
TGTCAGCCAACCCGACCTTGTCGGCAACGCGGGCGGTGTCTGCTCGCGCGACTTCGCGCAGCCGGAGCGACTCGAGCTTGCGTGCAGCTCGTTCGTATCCGGTGACCAATTCTTCGTGCTCCTCTGGACCCACCTCGCCGTCATCAACCTCGTGCAGGTGGTCCAGGAGCCGGTTCAGGTCCCGTACGCCAGCCACCGCAGCCGAAGGCTGTGCGATCGAGGCGAGGGGCGTGGTCATGAGAGAACGTTATCGAACACACATTCGAGGGCGAGGCTCGGAAACAGATCTGTGGAAAACCCAGGGTCCGGCGCCCCTGTGGACGCCGACGTCCGGTAGAGATGGACCATGACCACGCCCCGGACAAGCCCGCAGACCTTCGCCGGCCGCTCGATCCTCGTCACCGGCGCCTCGTCCGGCCTCGGTGCCGCGACGGTCCGCAGGTTCGCCGCCGGCGGCGGCCAGGTGTACGCCGCGTCCCGCGACCGGGCGAAGCTCGCCGAGGTTGCCGCGAGCTGCGCCGATCTCCCCGGCGAGGTCCGGTTCGGGGTACTGGACGTCACGTCGTCCACGGACTGTCGTGCCGCCGTCGCCGCGACAGTGGCAGCGTTCGGCCGTCTCGACGTCGTCGTGAACAACGCCGGTCGGCACGACTTCCGGATCACGACCGAGACCAGCGACGAGGAGTGGGCCTACGACCTCGCCCTGAACCTGAGCGGCGCGTTCTTCGTCGCCCAGGCAGCGATCCCGCACCTGCTCGAGGTCGGCGGCAACATCGTCAACGTCGCCTCGGTCGCCGGTTTGATGGGGGAGGCCTACTCCGCCGCGTACACGGCGTCCAAGCACGGCATCGTCGGGCTGACGAAAGCGCTCGCGATCGAGTACCTGAACACGCCGCTCCGGGTGAACTGCGTCTGCCCGGGAGGGATGGACACCGCGCAGGTGCAGACCATCGCGGTCCCCGAGGGTGCCGATTGGGAGCTGATCATGCGGGTCGCGGCCAAACGTGGCCTGATGACCGCCGACAGCGTTGCCGCGGTGATCGCGTTCCTGGCTTCCGACGATGCCTCGGCGGTGCACGGCAGCATCCAGGCGGTCGACCAGGGTCACCTCGCCGGATAACGGTTCGGACTTGTCGGCGTCGCTGAGTAGACTGGTGGCACAACTCAAGAGGGGCTGATTGGTTTCGACTAGGGACGTTTGTCCCAGGAGAAGCGGGTCGAGAAGCCAACGTCATCTCGTAAACGTCCGTTGGAAACCTATAACTGCCAACAACACTCGCAGTTCCTTCGCTCTCGCTGCCTGAGCAGTGATCGAAGCGTCAGACCGGGCCTCTGCCTTCGTCCCGGATCCTGACGTCATCTAGAAGGCTTGCTGATCAACTTCCGTGGGGAGGGTTGATCGGGACTTAATCCCGACTGAGCCCGTCGGCGCACGTGTCTGTGCAAGCGCCGGGGCCGAGAAAAACGATCAATGCAGACTGCACCCGGAGAAGACCTGGCACGGCGCTCGAGGACGCGGGTTCGATTCCCGCCAGCTCCACACAATGCCGGGCCGGTGGGGACACCGGCTCCAGCCCTCTTGAACCAGAGCCTCGCCCACCACGTGTGGGGGAGGCTCTGGTGTTCGTTCTGCGTGATGCGCTGACATCGAGCGACCTCGTACGTCGGTGTTCGGTCGAACCCGGAAAACATCACATACATAGAATGTCTGTGTATTCTGTGCCGATGGGTACCAATCTGATTCGCGGACACCTGGAAGGTCTCCTGCTCGCTGTTCTCGTCGACGACCCGGGCCACGGGTACGAGCTGGGGCAGCGGTTGGCCCTGCGCAGCGGCGGACAGCTCGGAGTGCCCGAAGGATCGCTGTACCCCGCGCTGCAACGCCTGGAACGGCTCGGGTTGGTGGGCAGCTCGTGGAGCAGCGTGGAAGGCCGTCGACGTCGGGTCTACGCGTTGACCGCAGCCGGCCGCCGGCACGCGTCCGAGGCGGCGCGTGACTGGGTCGTCTTCTCCACCGCCGTCGGTCAAGTCCTGGACGGTTTGGCATGAGTGCGATCGAGCGTTTCCTGGACGAGCTCGACCGAACCTTGATCGTCCGTGGTCGGCAACGGCTCCGGCTGGTGGCTGAGTGTCGTGACCACCTGGCTCAGAGCAGTGCCGTCCACGGGCCCGAGGACGCCGTCCGGCGATTCGGAGCGGCGTCCGAGCTGGCTGCTGAATTCGACACCGAGGTCGCAGTCCGCCGGGGGCTCGCAGCGACCGTCACCAATGCCGTCGCGGTCGTCGGCGTCGGCTGGTCGACCCTGGCTGTCGTGCACGGAGCCGACCCGCATGCGTCGGCGCAGGTCGTGTGGGCGGTGGTCTTCTTCGGAGCTGCACAGGTTTCCGCGGCGGCCCTGGCTCTCGCTGCTCTTCGTGCTCTCGCGATGCGCCACCTGCAAGGAGCCGCAGCCGATGTTGCCGTTCTCTGCCGGCGCAACGTCGCAGCTCTCGGCTTCGCGCTGCTGACACTGTTCGCGGCCGCGGCGGCGCTACCCGGTCAGGCGCCGGCGTGGATGGTGCTGACCGGGCCGGCGCTCGCCCTGGTCGCCGGGATCGCGGTCGCGCGAACTCGCTCCCTCACGCGCAAGCTCGACGCCGACCGCTCCCCGGTAGTGCGAGCACCGTTGGTCGACGTTGCTGTCCTCATGCGCGCGTCTGCCGGGGTCCGTTCGGCGTGGGTGGCCCGTCCCGCCACCGTCCTGATGCCGGCGCTGACGATCGCTGTGGCGTCCGCTTTCGCGTGGGACCAGCTCGACCAGGGGACGTTGACCAGCTCGTGGACGGCTGCAGGCCTGGAGGCCGCGTTGACCCTCACCGGATTCGTGCTGCTCGGTCCTGCGCTCGGTCTGTGGTCGGGACTGAGGGTCAGGCGGTAGCCGGAGGGCGGCGAGCGCTCAGCCACACGGCTCCGTGCGTACCGTGAGTCCGAGCACCCTGGACCGCAGCACCGGAGAAGGAAACCTGACATGACCCGCGTCCGCATCGACCTGAACATCTCGCTGGACGGCTTCGCGTCGGGCGCCCCGACCTCGGAGAACCCGATGGGGGAGGACTGGGAGCGTCTCACTGCCGCCTACGTCGCGACCCGCACGTTCCGCGAGCGCGTCTTCGGCGACACCAGCGGCGCCGGCTCTACCGGCATCGACGACTCCTACGCGGCCGCGTACTTCGAGGGTGTCGGCGCCGAGATCATGGGCGCGGGAATGTTCGGATTCCACTCGTTCCCCGACGATCCCGACTGGCAGGGCTGGTGGGGTGACGAGCCGCCGTTCGGCATCCCCGTCTACGTCCTGACCCACACAGCTCCGCGTCCGCCGATGCCGATGCAGGGTGGCACGACCTTCCACTTCCGCAGCACCGCGATCACCGACGTGCTCGCCGAGGCGATCGACAGCGCCGGCACGCTGGACGTGCGCGTCGGCGGCGGTGTCGGCACCGCGCGCGAGTTCCTGCGCGCCGGTCTGGTCGACGACCTGCACGTCGCGATCGCCCCGATCCTGCTCGGCAGGGGCGGTCGGCTGTGGGAGGACCTGCGCGGCCTCGATCTCACCCACCAGGTGCGGACCGAAGTCGCCGAGAGCGGCACGACCCACGTCACCTTCACGCGCTAGGACGTATCGAGGACGATCCCACCCTCACCCTCACCACCACCGCCTACGCTGGAGACATGCGTCTCGGAGAAGCAGCCGCCGGAATCGCCGTGGTCCTGGCCGTCGCCGGATGCGGCGTCAACACCCGTACCCCTGCGGCGTCGCTGACCGGGGACGGGACGCCGTCCCGTGCGACGGTGACCAGGGCGCTGCCCACGAAGGTGCTCGTCGTGATCGAGGAGAACCACTCCCTGGCCCAGATGAGGTCCGGGATGCCGTACCTGGCCGGGTTGTCCGACCGCTACGGGTATGCCACCGACTGGTCGGCGCTGCGGCACCCGAGCGAGCCGAACTACCTGGCGATCGCCGGCGGTTCGACGTTCGGCGTCACCGACGATGCTCCGCCGGCGACCAACGCGGTCAAGGTCGGCAACGCCGGCTCGGTGTTCTCCCAGGCGCGCCGTCATGGCAGGTCCTACGCAACGTACGCCGAGTCGATGCCGTCGAGGTGCGCGCTGGTCAACAGTGGTGAGTACGCCGTGCGGCACAACCCGTGGACGTACTTCGGCGCAGACCGGACCGCGTGCCGAGCCCACGACGTGAGTCTCACGCCGTTCGCCGGGGCGGCCAGGAACGACAACCTCCCGAACGTCGCGTTCCTGATCCCGAACCTGGTCCACGACGCGCACGACGCCTCGCTGGGAGCCGCTGACCAGTGGCTCCGCACCCACCTGGCTCCGGTCCTCGCGAGCGCTGACTTCACCTCCGGGAGGCTCGTCGTGATCGTCACCGCGGACGAGGACGACAGACACTCCCACAACACCGTCCTGACCTCGGTGCTCTCGGCCCGACTGCACCACCGGGTGGTCCGTACGGCGTTGAACCACTACTCGCTGACCCGGTTCATCGCCCAGGTCCTGCGGGCCAAGCCCCTCAAGGCGGGCCGTACGGCACCCGACCTGCGGACTGCTTTCGGGCTCTGAACCGTCAGCCGGTGTAGTGACCGGCCTCGAGATCCTCGATCAACGTCGGGTGCGTCGGTGTCCAGTCGAGCAGTGCCCGGGTCCTGGCGCTCGATGCCGCCGTGTCGGTACCGAAGAACCGGCCCAACCAGCCGAAGTGCTCCGCTGCAGCGTCCGCGGCCACCGAGGTGACCGGGACGTCGAGCTGCTGCCCGATGGCCTCCGCGATGGCCCGGGTGCTGATGCCTTCCTCGGCGACCACGTGCAGGTTGGAGCCCGCAGGTGCGTCCTCGACGGCGCGGGCCACCAGGGTCGCGGCATCGAGACGGTGCACCGCCGGCCAGCGGTTCGCCCCGTCCTCGATGTACGCCGAGACGCCCTTGGTGCGGGCGATGTCCACCAGGGTGGCTACGAAGCCGTGGTCGCCGGGGCCGTGGACCGTCGGCGCGAACCGGAGGGCGGCGGTGCGCACGCCACGATCCGCGAGCGCGAGCGCAGCCAGGGCCCCGGCGCTGCGGGGGTGCCCACCGGGGTCGACACCGTCGTCCTCCGTGGCGACCCGCCCGACCGCCAGCCCGAGCATCCCCGAGGCGAACATCAGGAACCCGCCGCGGGGCTCGAGAACGCTGCCGAAGGTCTCGATCGCGGCCAGATCGGTCCGGGCGGCGTCCTCCATCCGGGAGAAGTCGTGGTTGTAGCCGAGGTGCACCACCCCGTCCGCGGACGCCGCCCCCGCGCGCAGGCTGTCGAGGTCGTCCAGACTGCCGCGTACCGCCGTCGCCCCCAGGGACGCGATCGTGGCAGCAGACTCGTCCGAACGGGCCAGACCGACGACCTCGTGCCCGGCGCGGACGAGCTCGGGGACGACGGCTGATCCGATCCAGCCGGATGCTCCGGTGACGAAGATGTGCATGAGGGTCCTCCTGTCGGCCACGAGGGCCGGTGATGTCATTGAATGACATCACCATAGCAAGTGATGTCACGGTGTGTCATCAACTAGACTCCGGTCCATGGTGCGATGGGAACCGGATGCCGAGGGACGGCTGCGCGTGGCTGCCCTCGAGCTCTACACGGAGCGCGGCTTCGAGCAGACCACCGTCGCCGACATCGCCGAGCGCGCCGGCGTCACCGCGCGGACGTTCTTCCGCTACTTCGCGGACAAGCGTGAGGTGCTCTTCGCCGGCTCGTCGGTGCTGCAGGACCTGATGGTCACCGGGCTGAAGGACGCGCCGGCTGGTGCCTCGCCGCTGACGGCGATCGCTGCGGCCCTCGACGCAGCGGCCACCATGTTCGGTCCGGAGCGCCGTACGTTCTCCCGGCAGCGGCACGCGGTGATCACCGCCAACGCCGAGCTGCGCGAGCGTGAGCTGATCAAGATGGAGTCGCTGGGCGCAGCGCTCGCGGCCGGGCTCCGGCGCAGGGGAGTCCCGGATCCGCGGGCCGGACTGGCGGCACAGGCCGGCCTTGCGGTCTTCCACGTCGGCTTCCAGAACTGGGTCGCAGGTGGGGACGAGGACTTCGCCGACCTGATGCGCGCCGGGATGGCCGATCTCCGCGGGCTCGCCGCCGAAGCCTGACCGGTTCAGACCACCAGGTCGCAGGACTCGCCCGGGTCGAGCCAGGTGATTCGGTCGGCGTACTGCGAGGTCGCCAGCACCGGCTCGGCAGGACCGCGGTCCTGCTGGAAGTGCGACCAGCCCTCGTAGTGCACCGGTACGACGTTCGCCGGCGCGACCACGTCGATCAGAGCAGCGCCTTCGCGGGCGTCCATCGTGTACCGGAGCCACCCGGACAGGTAGCGGAACCGGACCGAGCCCAGGTGGAGCAGCAACGTTCCGACCTGGATCCGGGCAGGCACCTCGCGCAGGGCGGGGTACAGCACGGTGTCGCCGGTGATCCAGAGCTCGCCGTGCTCCTGGCCGTGCCAGGCGAGCGAGAACCCGACGACCGGACCGGTGATCGGCTCGCTCCCGGCGGGCCCGTGCCGGCACGGGGTCGCGGTGATCGTGATCGTCGGTCTGCCGGGGGCTTCCAGGGTCGCGGTGTCCCAGGCAGCCATGCCGACGACGCGGTCGCCGAGCTGCCGGGCAAGCTTCCGGGCGGCTTTCTTCGTCGTGTACGTCGTCCCCCAGTGCGGCAGCAGTGCCTGCGCCGAGGGATCCAGGTTGTCGCCGTGGTGGTGGTGGCTGACCAGGACGGCATCGATGGTGCCGAGGTCGTCGGGGCTCATCGACGGGCCGATCAGCTTGCGCGAGGTCGTGCCCCAACCGAAGAAGTAGCGCTTCCCAGGCGGATCGAACGTCGGGTCGGTCAGGATCCGCCAGCCTGCGGCCTCGATGAGCGCCGTCGGTCCGCCGATGTGGGTGATGCGCGCTTCGGTCATCCGCCCATGAGAGCGGAACCTGACGAAAAAGAACAGACCGGTTGAGCCCGCACTCATAGGGTGCTCGCATGCCTCCCGCCGTGACCGACGACCGGCTGCGCCCGGTTCTCGCCGGCGTGATGGCATCGCTGGTCGGCTTCGCGAGCTCGTTCGCCGTCGTCCTCTCCGGTTTGCGCGCGGTCGGTGCCACACCGGCCGAAGCCGGGTCCGGCCTCGTCGCCCTCTGCGCGACCCAGGGCCTCGGGATCATCTGGCTCACCTGGCGCCACCGGACCCCGCTCATGCTCGCCTGGTCGACTCCGGGCGCCGCCCTGCTGGTCAGCTCCGGGGCGGTGCGCGGCGGCTGGCACGCGGCCGTCGGAGCCTTCCTGGTCGTCGGGCGGGCTGATCCTCCTCACCGCGATCTGGCCCCGCCTCGGCGAGCTGATCGCTGCGATCCCGACCCCGATCGCGCAGGCGATGCTCGCCGGGGTGCTGCTGTCGATCTGCCTCGAGCCGGTGCGGGTCTTCGCCGACCATCCGGGCCTGGTGGCGCCGATCCTGGTCGTGTGGGTGGCGCTGCTGCGACTGGCGCCGCGGTGGGCGGTCCCGGGTGCGTTCGTCACCACCCTGGTGGTGATCGCGGCGTACCTGATCGTGCACGGCTCCCCGCACGTCAGCCTCGCGCCGCACGTCGTCTGGGTATCCCCGCACCTGACCTGGCAGGCAGTGGTCGGTCTCGCGATCCCGCTGTACGTCGTCACGATGGCCTCGCAGAACGTACCGGGTGTCACCGTGCTCGCCACCTTCGGCTACCAGGTGCCCTGGCGCGAGGCGATGACCGTGACCGGCCTCGGCACGGTCGCCGGGGCAGCGGCCGGGGGACACGCCGTCAACCTGGCGGCGATCACCGCCGCGATGGCAGCCTCGCCCGAAGCGGACCCCGATCCCGAACGTCGCTGGATCGCGGCGCACGCAGCCGGTTGGAGCTACCTGGTGCTCGCCGTCGTCTCCACGGCCCTGGCCGGCGTGGTCGCGGTCGCGCCCAGCGGTCTGGTCGAGGTGGTCGCCGGCCTCGCACTGCTCGGCACCCTCGGTACCTCGCTCAAGGGCGCGACCGGTGCTGATGCCGGACGCGAAGCTGCGGTGGTGACCTTCGTGGTCGCTGCGAGCGGGGTCGCGTTCGTGGGTATCGGGGCGGCGTTCTGGGCCCTCGTCGCCGGCCTCGCGGTGCACACGGTGCTCGCGTTCGGGCGAGTAGCGTCCGAGGAATGACCTGCCTGTTCTGCAGCATCGCCGCGGGGGAGACCGCGGCCGACATCGTCCTGGCCGACGACGACTTCGTGGCGTTCCTCGACATCCGTCCGGTGTTCAAGGGGCACGTGCTGCTGGTCCCTCGCGAGCACGTGGTGACGTTGCCCGAGCTGCCGGCGGGACTGCGCGACGGATTCCTGGCGCACGCGCAGGGACTCGCCACGGCGATGATCGGCGGACTGGGTGCGCAGGGCTCGTTCGTCGCGATGAACAACACCGTCTCGCAGTCCGTCCCGCACCTGCACTGCCACGTCGTCCCGCGCACGAAGGGTGACGGCCTCAAGGGCTTCTTCTGGCCGCGCACCAGGTACGCCGACGCGGCGGAGTCGGCGGACTACGCCCGACGGATCAGCGACGAGCTCGGCTTCGTGCCCGGAGCCGGCTTGTCGTAGCTGCCCTGGTCGACGAGCTGGGGTCTGCGCCCGACGTGGTTGCCGGTGGCCATCGCCGAGATCCAGACCGCGGCAGCGCCGAGCAGCCCGCCGGCGACGGTGTCGACGAAGAAGTGCCAGCCGAGATAGATCGTCGCCAGCACGGTCAGCACCAGGAAGACCCAGGAGGTCAGCCTGATCCAGCGCGGCATCCCCGCCCAGGTCACGAACAGGCAGACCGTGACCATCATCCCGACGTGCAGCGACGGGAAGGCCGCGATCGTCTGGACGGCGTGGGTGGCGTGCGGGCCGGCCAGCACCTCGGTCCGTTCGCGCAGCAGGCTGTTCTCCAGCCCGGTGACGTAGGTGTGCCGCAACGGGGCGAACACCTGCGGCGAGGAGTAGATCGGACCGAGCGTCGGCAGCACGAAGTACGTCGACACGCCGAGCACCCAGTCGACGGCCACCGCGGTCACGAACCAGGACCCTGCAGCGGGATGCCGCGTCCACACCAGCGCGATCGCCAGGGTCACCGGGATCAGCACGATCCAGGCGATGTAGATGAAGGAGAAGAACGACGCCGCGACGTTCGTCCCGAACCAGGTGTGCAGCACGTGCGCCGGGTCGTGGCCCATCCAGAGGAACTTGTCGATCTTGTCGAGCTTCGCGTCGTACACGTTGTTCTTGCCGCGGACGAACGGCACGTAGCTCTTCAGGTTGCGGAAGGCCGCGTAGCAGACGTACCAGGCGCCGAGGCCGGAGACCGCGAAGACCACGTGCTCGCGGGTCCAGCGTTCCCGGACCACGTCGCGGAAGGTCGGCCAGGGGTTGCGCAGGTGCGGTCCGATCCGGCCCACGGCACGGGGGACGACGTCGAGCAGCCAGGCGACGAGCAGGATCGCGGGGAGCCGGATGTACGTCGGCACGGCGACCCCGTCGGGGTCGCGGATCGGCAGTCCCTCGCCCCAGGCGACGAGCACATTCGCCAACGCCAGTCCGAGGGCGCAGATGCCCGCGAACTTGAAGTTGGCCTTTCCCACCCATGCAGCCTAATCGAGACTCCGCGGTCACGGAGTCCGGCGTTGCCGGCGACCTTCATCGGGGAGGTCCTAGAGTGGCCCTGCCGCTCGCGCGGCCACCCGGTTCCGGGCCCGCGCGCCGGGCGGCACCACCACCATCTTCGGTACCGAACAGGAGCAGTCATGGGTCGATACGACGGTCGCGTCGTCATCATCACCGGAGCAGCGCGCGGCATCGGCGCGGGCACGGCGAAGCGGTTCATCGACGAGGGCGCCGCGGTCGCCATCTTCGACATCAACGAGGAGCAAGCCGCCGAGACCGCAGCCGGTCTCGACGGCAAGGCGATCGGCGTCGGCGTGAACGTCACCGACAACGCCTCGGTCGAAGCAGGTGTCGCCCGGGTCCTCGACGAGCTCGGCGGGCTGCACGTGGTCATCAACAACGCCGGCATCACCCGCGTCAACCTGCTCTTCAAGCTCACCGAGGACGACTGGGACTCGGTCATCGACGTGCACCTCAAGGGCGCGTTCCTGATGAGCAAGGCGGCGCAGAAGACGTTCGTCGACCAGAAGTACGGCAAGATCCTCAACCTGTCGAGCACCTCGGCCAACGGCAACCGCGGCCAGGCCAACTACTCCGCAGCCAAGGCCGGCGTCCAGGGCTTCACCCGGACGCTGGCGCTCGAGCTGGGCCCGTTCGGTGTCAACGTGAACGCGATCGCCCCCGGCTTCATCGCCACCGAGATGACCGACGACACCGCCCGTCGCCTGAAGATGGACGTCGATGAGTTCCGCAAGCTGAACGCCGAGGCGAACCCCGTACGCCGGGTCGGCTTCCCCGAGGACATCGCCGCCGCGGCTGCGTTCCTGTGCAGCGACGAGGCGTCCTACATCACCGGTCAGACCCTCTACGTCGACGGAGGAGCGAAAATCTGACACAGCGTCGATGGTGGCGCCAAGTTCTGAGCGCATTACCTGAGAATTAACGCAACACGGAGGGGTCCTGCCCTGGAAGGCAGGACCCCTCCGTCATGCTTGGCCGCATGATTGCTCGCTCTGCTGCCCCGTCCGCCCGTTCAAGCCTGATCCGCTCCCGACCCGTGTACGCCGCTGCCGCCCTCGCCGTGGTGGCGAGCCTGGCGCTGGCCGGCTGCGGTGGTTCGAAGGGCGCTGCAGGTAACACCCGACCCCAGTCGCAGCCGATCCAGGGCGGCACCAAGCTCGCGGCCGTCTGGCCGCTGACCGGTCTCCCGGCGCCGGACACGACACCGAACCACCCGGTGATGATCGTCAAGATCGACAACACCGCGGCGAGCGACCCGCAGTACGGCCTCGGCAAGGCGGACATGGTCGTCGAGGAGCTGGTCGAGGGTGGCATCACCCGGCTGGCCACGATGTTCTACTCGCAGCTGCCCCGCAAGGTCGGGCCGGTGCGCTCGATGCGCGCCTCCGACATCGGTGTCGTCACGCCGACGCACGCGGTCCTGGTGGCCAGCGGTGCGGCCCCGTCGACGTACCGGCGCCTGGCGCGGGCCCACGTCAAGTACTACCTGATGGGTTCGCCGGGCGTCGCCCGTGACGTCAACGACCCCCAGCACGACCTGCTGCACAGCGTCTTCGCGGACCTGCCTGTCCTGGCCCGTTCGATCAAGTCGAAGCCGGTCGTCCCGGCCAGCTACCTGCCCTGGGGCAAGGAGTCCGACTTCTCCGGTATCGCCGGTGCCAAGCAGGTCACGGTGCGTTTCAGCGGTTCCTCGGTGACCAGGTTCGCCTACAGCCCGAGGACGAAGAAGTACACGAACACCAACTCGAACGCACCGGCCAACGACCAGTTCCACCCGGACTCGGTGCTGGTGCTCCGGGTCCGCGAGGGCAACGCGGGGTACCTCGACCCGGCCGGCAACCCGGTCCCGGAGACGCTGTTCTTCGGCAAGGGCAACCTGCTGCTGTTCCACGACGGCCAGATCATGCGCGGGACGTGGTCGAAGAAGAAGCGTCAGTCGCCGCTGGTGCTGACCACGGCCGCCGGCTCGATGAAGATCCCGGCCGGTCACGTGTGGATCGAGCTCGTCCCGGTGAACCACTCCGGCGGCGCCATCACCTGGGGTCGCTGAACCGCCGAACCAGACACCAGCGGACGCCTGGGCCTCGAGCAATCGAGGTTCAGGCGTCCTCTGCGTGCGGCAGCAGGTCTTCCGGATCCGGCAGCTCGACGCCGCTCTCGGCCAGGGAGCGCAGGCCGGCCAGGATGAACGCGATCGCGGTCTCGACCTGGGCCACCGCGACCTTGGGATTGGTCGCGGTGCTGACGCTCTCGCCGGCCGCTGACATCGCGCCGAAGAAGATCCGGCTGAACGTCTCGAGCATCTCCTCGCTGACGTTGTACGCCGAGCCCTCCAGGACGGTCTTGACCATCTCCTGGACGATGCCGAAGCTGGACCGTTCCTCCTGCTCGCGGAAGCGCTCGTAGCCCAGCACGGCCGGACCCTCCTGGATCACCACCCGCTGGTAGCCGGAGTCCTGGACGATGTCGAGGAACGCCCGCAGGCCGATCAAGGCCTTCTCCCACGGGTCGCGGGACTCCTTGAGGGCCTTGCGGATGTGGCTCGTGGCGTCGTTCTCGATCTTCTCGAAGACGGCCTCGAAGATCGCCTGCTTGCCGCTGAAGTGGTGGTACAGCGCGCCCTTGGTGACCCGGGCGCCGCTCACGATCGCGTCGAGGCTGGTGGCGGCGTACCCCTGGTGGGTGAACAGCTTCGCCGCTTCGTCGACCAGCGCCCGTTTCGTGGTCGCCGAGTACTGCGCACGCCGTGAGACTCCCGTCACCTTCGGGACCTTCGGCACCTTGGGCAAGGTCGCGCGAAGCTTCTCGGCGGGTGAGCGGGGGGCCATTCCCTCAGTCTATGACCGACCGTCGGTATGTGTGGTTGACGTCACCACGAATGTAGTTGGCCGCAGGATCGAGCTCTGCATACCCTGAGTACGTACCAACGGTATGTGAACGAAAGGATGTGGACCATGACCTGGAACGCTTTCCATCACCGTGGGGAAATCCTCCAAGCCGTTATCGATGCAGCGGACGCCCGTCTCGACGGATCGCTGCCCCTGGACGTCGAGGGGGCCTCCGAGACCTTCGTCGACGAACTCGACCTGATCGCTGCCCTGACCCTGAAGTGGCACGCCCGTCTCTCGGGCAACATCGAGCGCGAGCTGATGGCCCAGCCGATGGACCTCGAGGCCGCGATCACGACCGCCTGGCGCAAGACCTGCGCCGAGGCTCCGGGCATCCGGATGATCATCGATCGCTACACCTGCACGCCGACCGACGCGGAGATGGCGGTCGCACTGACCCGGGCGCAGGAGAAGGAGTGGCTCAAGCTCGCCTCCGCGGCCGGGCTCGCCAGCGACGAGAGCTCCTCAGCGGCTCGTGCCGGTGAGCGGGTCGCCACCAACGCCCGCGCTGGTGTCCCTGTGCCGGTCGCCGTTTCGCCGGCTGCGGCAACCACGAATGTCGACGAGGTGGCAACTCCCTCCTTCGTCGATCGGATCCGTGCGGTTCTCGCCGCCTGATCCATCTCCCACGATGAATCCCCGGGCCCTCCCTCCCTCGTGAGGTCCGGGGATTCGTCATGTCCCGGGGAGTGGAGTGGCACGATGAATCCATGGAGCCGGTCGCGGGAAGCCTGTTGGTCGCAGCGCCGACCATGGAGGACCCGAACTTCGCGCGCACGATCGTGCTGCTCCTCGACGCAGGTCGCGACGGTGCACTCGGCGTCGTGCTGAACCGGCCGACCCAGCTCGAGGTGGCCGAGGTCCTCGCGCCCTGGGCGCCGGTCGTCTGCGGCCCGGACGTGCTCTTCCGGGGCGGTCCGGTCGAGACCGACAGCGCGCTGGCAGTGGCGCGGGTCGACTCCGGCGACGACGAGGAGCCGGTCGGCTGGCGGCGCGTCTTCGAGACCACCGGCCTGGTCGACCTCGACGTACCGGTGGAGCTGATGGCGTCGGCGGTGTCCTCGCTGCGGATCTTCGCCGGCTACTCGGGATGGTCCTCGGGTCAGCTCGAGGACGAGATCGCCCACGGCGCCTGGTACGTCGTACCGGGTCACCCCGGCGATCCGTTCGCCGACGACCCTGCCGCGCTGTGGGCAGCCGTCCTGCGGCGTCAGGGTGGACAGCTCGCGATGCTGGCGACGATGCCTGCCGAGCCGACCCAGAACTGAGCCGGATCGACTCCGCGCTCGGGCTAGGATGCCGGGATGGATTCCCAGCAGGCTCCGGGATTCGGGACGGATGTCCTCGAGTCCGAGAGTGTCGTCACCGAACGGCTCACCACCGACAACGGCGACCACGAGCGGTTCTCGCACTACGTGCCGAAGGACAAGCTCACCGAAGC
Organism: Marmoricola sp.; assembly: GCA_025965315.1. GTDB lineage: Bacteria > Actinomycetota > Actinomycetes > Propionibacteriales > Nocardioidaceae > Marmoricola. Next base: position 4,902 of record JAOPXD010000007.1, on the reverse strand, counting down.
CATGGTCAACGGGACCCCGGTGATCGCGCTGTGCGGGAAGGTGTGGGTCCCCAGCCGGGACCCGCAGAAGTTCCCGGTCTGTCCGGACTGCAAGGAGATCTGGGAGAGCATGCAGGAGGGCGAAGGCGCGTGAAGCTCCGCACCGCACACGGTGTCGGACGTCTCGGGATCGGCCTGGCTTCACTTGCCGTCCTCGTCGTGCCGATGGTGACCGCGACACCCTCCGAGGCCGTCGCCGTCCGTTCCACGGCTCCCGTCGCCTGTACCACCGGCGGCCCGGTTCCGGCCGGCCGCTACCAGCACGGCGACGCCACCGTGAGCCCTGCCGTGAAGGCCCGGGTCCAGGCCCAGCTGAACGGTGAGCTCACCTCGGTCGCCGCCCGGTCCGGTGGCCGTGGACCGAGCGCCCGGACGGCTGCCGCCGGCGTGACTGCGCTCCCTGCCGAGATCCACGTTCCGGTCCGGATCCACGTCATCCACGGCACCCACCGCCACGACCGGAACATCAGCCGGGCGATGGCCCGCCGGGCGTTCTCCACGCTGCGTGCTGGTTTCGCCGGCAAGCAGGACCCGACGATGACCCCGACCGGCATCGACTTCGAGCTCGTCAAGGTCGACGTGCACCGCAACGACCGCTGGTTCCACGCCGGCCCGGGATCGCACGCGGCCCAGCAGATGAAGCGCCGGCTGCACCGGGGGACCGCCCGGGTGCTCAACATCTACCTGTCCAACGCCAGGTCCGAGGGCGGCGCGCTGCTCGGGTACGCCCGGTTCCCGTGGTTGGCCCGCGACTACATCCACCTCGACGGGATCACGATCAACGTCGAGACCCTCCCGGGGGGTACCGCGCACGGCTACGCCCTCGGCGACACGGTGATCCACGAAACCGGCCACTGGCTCGGCCTCTTCCACACCTTCGAGGGTGGCTGCGACGGCTCGGGTGACTACATCGCCGACACGGCGCCCGAAGCCGAACCGAGCTTCCAGTGCCAGCGCACCCGGGACACCTGCCCGACCCCGCTCCCCGACGGCTGGGTCACCGGAGATCCGGTTCCCGCTGCGGTGCCGGACCCGGTCACGAACTTCATGGACTACAGCTACGACAGCTGCATGAACCACTTCACCCCCGACCAGCGGACCCGGATGGTCACGTCGTGGTTGCGATACCGGGCCGGGCATTGACGGGCCGCGAAGAGACCCCGGACCTCGAACTACCCACCCCGCTCGACAAGATCTCGCCGGCCTATCCGGCACGTGCGGCCTGGGGTACGGCGACCCGGCTCCGGGCATGGCAGACCGATGCGATCGGGCAGTACTTCGAGACGACGCCGCGCGATTTCCTGGCCGTGGCGACCCCCGGTGCCGGCAAGACGACCTTCGCCCTGACGATCGCCGCTGAGCTGCTGGCGCGCAGGGTCGTCGACAAGATCATCGTGGTGGCGCCGACCGAGCACCTCAAGACCCAGTGGGCCCAGGCGGCGGCCAAGGTGGGCATCCCGATCGACCCGGCGTACTCGGGCGGCAAGGGCAGGACCAGTGGCGACTTCATCGGGATCGCGGTCACGTACGCCGGCGTCGCGGCGAACCCGCTGGCGATGCGGATCCGCACCGACCGCTCCAAGACCCTGGTCATCCTCGACGAGATCCACCACGCCGGCGATGCGCTGTCGTGGGGCGAGGCGGTGCGTGAGGCGTTCGAGCCGGCCCGGCACCGGCTCGCGCTGACCGGTACGCCGTTCCGCTCGGACATCAATCCGATCCCGTTCGTGACCTACGCGCCCGGCGGCGACGGCATCCCGCGATCCGCTGCGGACTTCACCTACGGCTACGGCCACGCGCTGCGCGACCACGTCGTCCGACCGGTGCTGTTCTGGGCGTACGGCGGCGACCTCCAGTGGCGGACCCGCGCCGGCGACGAGATCTCCGCCCGGCTCGGCGAGCCGCTGACCAAGGACCTGGCCGCCCAGGCGCTGCGCACCGCGCTGGACCCCAAGGGTGCCTGGATCGAGGCGGTCCTCGAGGCGGCGGACAGCCGTCTGTCCGAGGTCCGCAAGAACGTTCCGGACGCCGGGGGACTGGTGATCGCCAGCGACCAGGACTCGGCGCGTGCCTATGCAGCGGTGCTGGCCTCGATCGCCGGTGAGAAGCCGACGGTCGTGCTGTCCGACGAGAACGCGTCCTCCAAGCGCATCGAGAAGTTCGCCACCGGGTCGGGACGCTGGATGGTCGCGGTACGGATGGTGTCCGAAGGCGTGGACGTGCCCCGGCTGGCGGTCGGTGTCTACGCGACCACGATCTCGACCCCGCTGTTCTTCTCCCAGGCGGTCGGCCGGTTCGTGCGCGCCCGCGCCCGCGGGGAGACCGCATCGGTGTTCCTGCCGTCGAGTCCGTCGCTGCTCGGCTTCGCCTCCGAGCTCGAGCTCGAGCGCGACCACGTCCTCGGTCGCAAGGTCAACGACGAGGGCGACATCTTCGCCGCCGAGAACGCCCTGCTCGCCCAGGCGCAAGCGGGCGAGTCGGCGATGGACGACGAGGCGTCGCTCCCGTTCGAGGCCCTCGGCTCGCAGGCCACCTTCGCGCACGTCCTGTACGACGGCGCCGAGTTCGGCCACGCCGGCGAGGTGCACGTCGGATCGGAGGAGGAGATGGACTTCCTCGGGATCCCGGGTCTCCTCGAACCCGACCAGGTGCGCAGCCTGCTCCAGAACCGGCAGAAGCAGCGCCGCGACATCAACGCGGACCGCGGCATCGGGAACGGCCTGCGAGCGGTCGACGAGGAGCCGGACGTCGCCGCGCACGAGCGCCTGGCGATCCTGCGGCGCGAGCTCAACGGGCTGGTCGCCGCCTGGAACCACCGCACCGGGCAACCGCACGGGGTCACCCACGCCGCTCTCCGCAAGGAGTGCGGCGGCCCGGCGGCCGCGGTCGCCACCGCGGCTCAGCTCCAGGCCCGGATCGATCGTGTCCGCGAGTGGGCTTCCAGGAAGTCGGGCTGAGTCAGACGTCGCAGACGCGTTCGGCCGGCCGTTCTGCCAGCGGGGCGCCGTCACAGCAGTTCGCCTTCATGTGGCAGTGCGGGCACAGCCAGCGCGTGCTGATCGGATCGAACGGTTGTCCGCAGAAGTCGCAGGGCATGGTGCGGAGCCTAGGCGGCTCCGTGCGCTCCGCCTTCGTGGCTCGCCGCGACGACCGACAACAGGTGCTTGCGCACCAGGTCGAGACACTCACCCGGCTCGACGGTCGCCATCCGGACTTCGTGTGCGGAGCCGCTCACGAGTGCCGCGAGGCGCTGGATCTCGTGGTCCGGGTCAGGTAGGCCGGCGAGGCACTCGACGAAGGTGCGGGCGGCATCGAGAACCCGGCACTGACGGTTCTGTCGCGCCTTCTGGGCCCCAGGCTCGTGATGGAATCCGGCGACCAGCCGCCACCAGACCTTGTCGTCGTCTTGTTCTTCGAGGTCGTACGGCCCGGTCCGTCGTCGGTACTCGACCCACCGCAGTCCGAGGTGCGGGAGGCTTTCGGCGCTTCGCAGCAGTCGGCGCACCAGGTGTCAGAACGGCGGAGTGCCGAGACCGGTGATCCGGAACCGTCCCCACGGGTCGATGTCGGCGATCTTGCCGGCCGCGGCTCCGTGCGGGGTGCGCAGGGCCACTGTCGTGCCCGGCCGGTGCGTGGATGCGAACTGGTCGTGGGCAGCGATCCGCCCGTACCAGTGGAAGCGACCGTCGATCGGCTCGACGTGACCTCTCAGGTGCACCTCGACCGCGATCGGACCGGTGGTGTCGTCGGCCAGGACCTCTGCCGCGCCGATGTACTCCTCGCCCGGCTCGTGCTGGCTCTCGTGCTGGCTCTCGTTCTGGGCCATCAAACGTCCCGGGCCATCAGAGGTCCTTGGTCCGAGCGCTCCGGGGCTGCTTCGGCGCCGGCTTGACCAGTCTCAGCTCGTCGACGCCGTCGACCACCACGCCGTTGTCGGCAGCGAACCCGCTGAACGCGTGCCAGATGAACGACGCCAGGTACTCGGCGGTCGCCTCGCGGGTCATGATGTCGCGACGCAGGTGCCACTCGCCGACCGAGAGGCCCATCCCGATCAGGCCGTGCGCCCAGGGTTCCGCCCCGGCCGCGTCGACGCCGAGACGGCGCAGGGTGTCGCCGATCAGCTTGGCGAACGTGGTCGCCATCTGCTCCTTGCCGTCGGCGAGCGGGTCGTCGGCACTGCGGTGCTCGACCAGGAGCAGGAAGACCTGCGGGTGCTCCTCGAGGAAGCTCAGGTACTCCTCGCAGCCCCGGTAGACCTTCTCGCGGATCGTGCCCGGCGAGAGCAGCACCGGGACGATGATCTCGATGACCTGTTCGGCGCCCCACTGGCCGACCGCCCGGTACAGGTCGTCCTTGTCGCCGAAGTAGCGGTAGAGCACCGGCTTGCTGACCCCCGCCGATGCGGCGATGTCCGCGATCGAGGCGGTAGGTCCGTGGGTGTCGATCGCCGTGATCGCCGCTGCGACCAGCTCGGTACGACGCGCCTCGCGGTGGTCGTCCCACCGGGTGCTGCGCCCGTCGGTGTCCTTGACTCCTGGTGCCATCCGGCTACTCTAGCGGAGTACCTGTTACCAGGGGTAACACTTTCCGGTCGTCGAGCCTGTCGAGACACCGTGACCCGAGGAGCATCCCGATGACGGCCACCCTTCCGACCGACGACGGACTGGTCGAGCGGCTGCTGAAGTCGTCCGCGCGGCAGTCCTACGACCCTGACGTCGACATCGACTGGGACGCTCCCGAGGTGCCTGGCCTGTGGTGGATGCAGCCGGAGCGGATGTCGCTCTACGGCACGACGTTGTGGGACGAGCTGTCGGTCGAGCAGCGGATCGAGCTCTCCAAGCACGAGGTCGCCTCGATCGCGAG
>JAOPXD010000002.1 GCA_025965315.1 Marmoricola sp. | reverse complement strand
TGGGTGAAGGACAAGCACGACCGGACGATCAAGAACGTGGTTGACGTCGTAGTCCCTGGTCACCCGCAGGATGCGGCCCCGTCGCCGAGCCCGAGTGGCAGCTCGAGATGGTCCTAGTACTCGTGGGTGGGCTCGTTCTTGCGGGTATCGGCCGTCTGATCGTGGCGGGCGCTTTGTCCCGCGAGGGAGGGAGTCGCGCCAGCGAGGTGCGGTCCGGACGCGGGGACCGGTGGTGAGGTCCAGCAGCAGGCCGACGAGGGCGATCCCCGACCGCCGACTTGTATCAATCGGTACCGCGCTCCGCGCTCTCCCGGACGAGTGCGTCGGCAACGAGCTTCACCTCAGCCCGGGCGAGGTTCTGCGGCCGGGCCGCCAGCCAGTAGCTGAGCGGGGCGATCGCGCGACTTGGCAGGACCGGAACCAGCCCGGCGTCCCCGCCGGCCAGGTACGTCGGCAGCAGACCGACCCCGACGCCGGCTCGTACCAGCCTGAGCTGGGCACCGACGCTGGTCGCACCGATCAGGGTCGAACGGCGGGGAAAGAACCTGTCCAGGAGATCGAGGTCGTCGACCTGGAGCATCGACTCGACGTAGTAGATCGGCCGATGGTCCGCGAGGTCGTCGACGCTGCCGATCGGCCCCTGGCGGGCGAGGTAGTCGGGCGAGGCGAACAGGCCGAGCCGGTAGTCCATCAGGTGTCGGCTGACCAGGCGCCGGGACGTGCTGCGCGTGACGCCGATGTCCAGATCCGCACTCGGGCCGTGGGCCGGGGTCGGACGGGTCACCGAGACGAGTTCGAAGTGGATGCCCGGATGGAGCCGGCTCACCTCCGTGATCGCGGGAACGACGACCTCATTGGTGAACGTCTCAGGGGCAGCGACCCGGACGAGTCCGCTCAGCAGGCTGTTCCCCGCCACTCCCGGAGCGAGTGTCTCCACCGATGCCTCGATCCCCAGGGCCGCACGACAGGCGTCCTCGCCCAGCGGAGTGAGGGCCCAACCGCCGCCGCCCGCATCGACGAGCACCGGGCCCCCGAGCGCCTTGCCAAGCGCATTCATCCGGCGCGCGACCGTGGTGTGGTCGACGCCGAGCTCGCGCGCCGCGGATGTGAACGTCCGTTGGCGGGACACCGCCAGCAGAACGAGCAGGTCGTCGGTCCGGATCTTCATGCGTGCAGTTTTGCACAGGCGCCCGTGCGCACCTGGGCATTGCTACATAGACTCCACGACACGTTGAATCCCTACGGAGAGTCAAGGGATGCCCGATCGTCGGACACCCTCACACTTCAGGAGGCATCGTGACCGAGGCGGTCGGACCACTCGCCGGGATCGTTGTCGTCGACCTGAGCCGCGCGCTCGCGGGCCCGCACGCGACGATGATGCTCGCCGATCTCGGTGCCCGGGTCATCAAGGTGGAGGGGCCCGGCGGGGACGAGAGCAGGAGCTGGGGGCCGCCGTTCGTCGGCGACTCCGGCACCTCGACCTACTTCCTCTCGTGCAACCGGAACAAGGAGTCGGTCGTCGCCGACCTGAAGTCCGACGAAGGCCGCGAGCTGCTCACCCGGTTGGTCACGACGGCCGACGTCCTGGTCGAGAACTTCAGGACCGGTGTCCTGGACCGGCTCGGCTTCTCGGTCGAACGGCTGCGGGAGCTCAACCCGCGACTCGTGATCTGCTCGATCACCGGGTTCGGCCACGACGGACCGGAGAGCCAGCGCGCCGGCTACGACCAGATCGCCCAGGGTGAAGCCGGTCTGATGAGCTTCACCGGTCCGGCGGGCGAGCCGACCAAGGTCGGCGTACCGATCGGCGACCTGGTCGCCGGGATGAACGCGGCGTTCGGGATCGTGGCCGCGCTGCACGAGCGCGGGACCACCGGCCGGGTCCGGGTGGTGCGTACCAACCTGCTCTCCGGGCTGGTCAGCATCCACGCGTTCCAGGGCACCCGCTGGACGGTCGGTGGTGACCTGCCGGAGCCGGAGGGCAACCACCATCCGTCGATCGCGCCGTACGGGCTCTTCCACGCTGCCGATCGTCCGGTCCAGATCGCGTGCGGCAACGACGCCGCCTACCGCCGGTTGTGCGGTGTGATCGGGATCGATGCCGACGACGCGCGCTTCGTCACGAACTCCGACCGGGTCCGCAACCGCGCGGCGCTCACCGTCCTGATCGACGACGCTCTGTCCTTCACCCCGGTCGACGACTGGTTGTCGAGGCTGGCGGACGCCGGGATCGCGGTCGGCCGGGTGCGAAACCTGGAGGAGGTCTACGACTGGGAGCAGACGCGTTCGCAGGGTCTGGTGCTCCACGTCGAGCATCCCGAGCTGGGCGACGTGGTCCTGCCCGGGCCGGCCCTGCGCCTCGACGACAACGCCTACGCCGGCGGCCGGATGACGCACACCCACCCTCCGCGCCTCGGCGAGCACGACGCATCGGTTCGTGCCTGGCTCGATGCCGTGTGTCCCGCCGACCTGACCACCCACTCCGAGAATCACGAGGTCCTGGCATGAGTCTCGACGCTGACGAGATCGCCGCAGTCACCGAGTCCGTACGTCGGTTCGCCGAGACCGAGCTCGCCCCCGGGTCCCTGGAGTGGGACCGGGACAAGCACTTCCCGGTCGACGTGATCCACCGGGCCGGAGAGCTCGGGCTGGGCGGGATCTGCGTGTCCGAGGACCACGGCGGCGCTGGCCTCGACCGGGAGATGTCGGTCCGGATCTTCGAGGAGCTCGCCCAGGGCGACACCGCGATCGCTGCCTACATCTCGATCCACAACATGGTCACCTCGATGGTCGACAAGTACGCGAGCCCTGAGCTGCGTCGCGAGTGGGTACCCCGGATGGCGGCCCTGGAAGCTCTCGGCAGCTACTGCCTCACCGAGCCGGACGCAGGTTCGGACGCGGCGGCGATCCGCACGAGCGCCAAGCGCGACGGCGACGACTACGTGCTGGACGGCGTCAAGCAGTTCATCTCCGGTGCTGGCTCGTCCGACGTGTACGTCGTGATCGCGCGGACCGGCGACATCGGGCCGCGGGGGATATCGGCCTTCCTGGTGCCCGCGGACGCCGACGGCCTGACCTTCGGCCCCAACGAGCACAAGATGGGCTGGAACGCGCAGCCGACGCGTCAGGTGATCCTCGATCGTGTCCGGGTCCCCGCCGGTCACCTGCTCGGCAGCGAGGGACAAGGCTTCTCGATCGCGATGAACGCGCTGAACGGTGGCCGGCTCAACATTGCTGCGTGCTCGCTGGGCGGCGCCCAGTGGGCACTCGATCGTGCGGTCGAGCACCTGCGAAGCCGTGAGGCGTTCGGCGCTCCGCTGATCCAGCAGCAGGGGCTGGTGTTCAGGTTGGCGGACATGGCCACTGATCTCGAGGCGGCACGCTGCCTGCTGCACCGGGCAGCCGGCGCGCTGGACTCCGATGCGCCGGACAAGGTGAAGCTGTGCGCGATGGCGAAGCGGTTCGTCACCGATGTCTCCTTCGACGCGGCCAACGCGGCGCTCCAGCTTCACGGCGGCTACGGATACCTCGCCGAGTACGGCATCGAGAAGGTCGTGCGCGATCTCCGGGTCCACCAGATCCTCGAGGGCACCAACGAGATCATGCGCGTCATCGTCGGTCGAGCGCTGGTGGATGCAGCATGACCACCGTCACGAACCTGGCCGCCGCCGGATCCGGCGAGACGGTTGCTGAGCCGCCCGTCCTGACGCGGGTCGAGGGCCGCGCCGGGTACATCGTCCTGAACCGGCCACGCGCGATCAATGCGCTCACCCTGGAGATGGTCCGGCTGATCACCCGGACGCTGGAGGAGTGGCGGCACGACGATCAGGTGCAGACGGTCGTTCTCACCGGCGCCGGCGATCGTGGGCTGTGCGCCGGCGGCGACATCGTCGCCATCCATCGTGACGCCACCAGCGACCAGCCGGCGGAGCGGACAGCGTCCGCGATGTTCTGGCGCGAGGAGTACGCCCTCAACGCACTGATCGCGACCTACCCCAAGCCGTACGTCGCCGTGATGGACGGGATTGTTCTCGGTGGTGGCGTGGGTGTCTCCGCGCACGGCAGCCACCGGATCGTCACCGAGCGCACCTCGGTCGGGATGCCGGAGACCGGGATCGGCTTCGTCCCGGACGTCGGCGGGACCTGGCTGCTCTCCCGCGGCCCGGGTCAGCTCGGTACCCACCTCGCTCTCACAGCAGGCTCGGTGAAGGCCGGCGACGCGCTCGAGCTCGGACTTGCGGACTGGTTCGTCGAGTCGTCGGCGATCCCGGCACTGCTCGCTGCTCTCGCGACGACCCGCCCCGGCGTGGCGATCGCCGCCCATGCGTCATCGGCACCTCCCGGGCAGCTCGAGGCTGAACGGGACTGGATCGACGCCTGCTACAGCGACAACGACGTACCGGCGATCATGAAGGCGCTCCGCAAGCATCCGAGCCCCGCGGCCCAAGCAGCGGCAGACACCCTGGCGACGCGGTCGCCGACGGCGATGGCCGTCACGCTGCGGGCCCTCCGGTCAGCAGCCGGCTTCGCTGACCTGGAGGCGGCACTGCGCCAGGAGCTGCGCCTGGTCGTCCGCTTCCTCGACTGCGCCGACTTCGCCGAAGGTGTTCGCGCCGCGGTGATCGACAAGGACCGCGACCCCTCCTGGTACCCCAAGCGGCCCGAGGACGTCTGGCCCGAGGACATCGATCGCTTCTTCGCACCGCTCACCCACGAACTGGCCCCGTCCACGGGCACACCCACCAGCACGGAGGAATCATGAGTCAGCAGACAGTCGCCGTCCTCGGTCTCGGCAACATGGGCGGCCCGATGGCCGCGAACCTGGTGGCGGCCGGCTACCGGGTGGTCGGCTTCGACCCTGCGCCGACGGCAAACGAGACCGCCGTGGCACGCGGGGTCGAGGTGAAGACCTCGCCCGTGCTCGCCGTAGCCGAAGCCTCCGTGGTCATCACGATGCTGCCCAGCGGTGGGCACGTGATCGATGCCTACAAGGGGCCGGACGGCATCCTTGCCGCGGCGGCACCCGGAACGGTGTTCATCGACTGCTCCACCATCGCTGTGGAGGACGCGCGCGCCGCTGCTGAGCTGGCGCACGAAGCGGGACACCGCGCCCTGGACGCACCGGTCTCCGGTGGCGTCGGTGGCGCCGAGGCCGGGACGCTGACCCTGATGATCGGGGGCAGCGAGGTCGACCTCGATGCCGTTCGCCCGGTCCTGGACGTCGTTGCCGGCAGACTCGTGCACTGCGGCGACTCCGGCGCAGGACAGGCCGCGAAGATCTGCAACAACATGATCCTGGGCATCTCGATGCTCGCTGTCAGCGAGGCCTTCGTGCTCGGCGAGAGCCTGGGGCTCTCCCACCAGGCTCTGTTCGACGTGGCATCGACGGCCTCGGGACAGTGCTGGGCGCTGACGACGAACTGTCCGGTCCCAGGACCGGTCCCGACGAGTCCTGCCAACCGCGACTACCGCCCGGGGTTCGCGTCGCCGCTGATGTCGAAGGACCTCACCCTGGCGATGCAGGCCGCGGACAGCACGGGCACCGAGGTGCGCGTGGGCGCGGTCGCAGCGGCCATCTACCGGGACTTCGCCTTCGGATCAGGTCGCGACCTCGACTTCTCCGGCGTGGTCCAGGACATTCGCGACCGCTCGCAGTCCGGGGTGTGAGCTCGTGAGCGCCTACCAGACCATCCGGGTGAGCCGGGTCGACCGGGTCGCGACGATCACCCTCGACCGGCCCCAGGCCCTGAACGCCCTGAACAGCCAGCTGATGCGCGAGTTCGTCGGCGCTGCGGTGGAGCTCGACGGAGACCCGGAGGTCGGAGCGATCGTCGTGACCGGCTCGGACCGGGCGTTCGCGGCAGGCGCGGACATCACCGAGATGGCAGCACGGAGCTACACCGACGTGCTCCTCGGCGACTGGTTCGCTGACTGGGACGCCTTCGCAGCGCTCCGGACGCCGGTCGTGGCGGCCGTGGCCGGGTACGCGCTCGGGGGAGGCTGCGAGCTGGCGATGATGTGCGACGTCGTGCTGGCGGCGGACACCGCGCGCTTCGGGCAGCCCGAGATCACCCTGGGCACGATCCCCGGCATCGGCGGCAGCCAGCGACTGACCCGCGCGGTCGGCAAGGCCAAGGCCATGGACCTGGTCCTGACCGGGCGGATGATCGAGGCGGACGAGGCGGAGAGGATCGGTCTCGTCTCCCGCGTCGTTCCCGCCGATGACCTGCTCGCCGTCGCTGCCAAGGTCGCCGCAGCGATCGCCGAACGTTCGTTGCCGGCGAACTACCTCGCCAAGGAAGCGGTCAACCGCGCCTTCGAGACCTCCCTGGCTGAAGGCGTCAGGTTCGAGCGCCGCGCCTTCCACGCCACCTTCGCGCTCGACGACCGGACCGAGGGCATGGCCGCGTTCGTCGAGAAGCGCAAGCCGACCTTCACCCACCGCTGAACCAGGAGACCGAGATGAAGTACCAGACCACGATCGAGACCGCGGGCACCGACGTCCCCGACTGGCACATGTTCGTCGACGGTGAGTGGGTCGGCGGAGCGGACGACACCTGGGCCGACGTCGTCTGCCCGTCGCGCGACAACACCGTGATCGCCCGGGTCCCGGCCGGTGGTCCCCAGGACGTGGACCGGGCCGTCGCCGCGGCCCGTTCCGCACAGCCTGCCTGGCGAGCACTGCACTTCACCGTCCGGCAGAAGGCGCTGCTCGGCATCGCCGACGCCATCGAGGCCGAGGCCGAGGCCTTGGCGTCGCTGACGGCCCAGGACACCGGCAACGCGCTGCGCACCCAGGCCCGACCCGAGGTCAACACCCTGATCGCGCTGTTCCGCTACTTCGCCGGCGTCGCCGGCGAGTTCAAGGGCACCGTGCTGCCGGCCGGCGACGACCAGCTCCAGTACACCCGCCTGGAGCCGCTCGGCGTCGTGGGCGCGATCCTGCCGTGGAACTCGCCGCTGATGATCGCAGCGATGAAGATCCCTGCCGCGCTCGTCGCCGGCAACACGGTCGTGGTCAAGCCTGCTGAGGACGGTCCGCTGACGGTGCTGCGGTTGGCGGAGGTCGCTGCGCCGTTCCTGCCTGCTGGGGTCCTCAACGTGGTGACGGGTGACGGTGCCGTTGTCGGCGAGGCGATCGTCGGGCACCCGGGCATCGACAAGGTCTCCTTCACCGGCTCGTCCGCCGTGGGACGCCGCGTCGGCGAGATCGCTGGGTCCCGGCTGGCGCACGCCTCGCTCGAGCTCGGCGGGAAGAGCCCGTGCATCGTCTTTCCCTCCGCGGCGACCGAGGACCGGATCAAGGACACGGCGGCGGGCGTTCTCCTCGGGATGCGGTTCACCCGTCAGGGGCAGTCCTGCACCGCTGGCTCGCGGCTGTTCGTGCACCGCGACGTGTACGAGCCGTTCCTGGCCGAGCTGGCAACGCAGGTCGGTGCTCTCCAGGTGGGTGATCCTCTCGCCGAGGAGACCGACATGGGCACGATCATCAATCGCAAGCAGTTCGAGTCCGTGTGCGCGTACGTCGACGAGGGCAAGCAGCAGGAGGGTGTCCGGATCGTGCTCGACGGCGGTCCGAGCCAGGTCGCGGGAGGCGGGTACTACCTCGCACCCACGATCCTCGCCGACGTCAGCAACGACTGGCGGATCGCCCGCGAGGAGGTCTTCGGACCGGTGCTGGTGGTGATCCCGTGGGACGACGTCGACGAGGTCGTCGCGATGGCCAACGACTCGCACTACGGGCTCGCTGCGTTCGTCTGGTCGCAGAACCTCACCGAGGCCCTCGACACCGCGCACCGCATCGAGTCGGGCTGGGTCCAGGTGAACCAGGGTGGCGGTCAGGCGGTCGGCCAGTCCTACGGCGGCTACAAGCAGTCCGGGATCGGTCGCGAGTTCTCGATCGAGGGCGCGATCGCCGGCTTCACCCAGACCAAGCAGATCAACGTGCGCCTGTAGGCGCGAGCCTCTCTTCCGACGAGCACCGGCCCGACCCCCTTGGGGGTCGGGCCGACGCTCGTGACGGGTCGAACAGACGTTGCTACTTCTCGGGCTACTTCTTGGCGAGGTCCGCGATCGACGTCAGGTGGTACTTCGCCGCGGTCGCCTTGGTGACGACGATGGCGTCGCTGTCCGCGGCCGACGACTGGTTCAGGACGATCAGATTGGACGGCAGCACCTTCTGCAGTGCGGCCAGTACGGCGTCGGGCGCGGTGGCCGAGGCGTGCGGGTCCAGGTACTGCAGGATCGAGCCGTTGTACTCGGGCATCAGGTCGACGGTGCCGTCCTTGAGCGCCGGCACGTACTTCTCGCGGCTGCCGATGTTCAGCTTGTACTTGATCGTCGCGCCCTGGTCCTTGAGGGCCTCGCCGTAGATCTGGGCCAGCAGCGCGTTCTCCGGGAAGTTGGCCGAACCGATGGTCAGCTTCACGCCCGAGGCAGCGGTGCCCGTGGTCGCGAGGCCCTGGTCGGAGAGCCAGCCCTTGGCGACGGCGTCGGTGTCCTGCTTGTCGGTGACGACCTTGACCATCAGGGCGCCGAGACCGGCGGTGTCCAGCTTGGCCGAGAGGGCGTTCAGCGTCGACGTCACGCCGGCGGTGGCCTTGGCCTTGTTGATGATCGGCAGGATGTTCTGGGCCGCGAAGTTGGCCTTCGGGTCGGTCAGGATCACGAAGCCGTTCGCCGCGATGCTCGGGTCGGTGGTGAAGAGGTCGGCCGCGTCGACCTGGCCGTTCTTCAACGCGTTGACCGTGACCGGGCCGCCGGTGTCGGTGACGGTGTACTTGCCGAAGCTGACGCCGTAGTTCTTGGCGAGGCCGGGCAGGCCGTCGACGCGGGTCTTGAACTCCGGGGGGCCGCCCATGATCAGCTTGCTGGCGATGGTGCCGCCGCCGGACCCGGACGTGGAACTGCTGCTGCCGCAAGCGCTCAGCGTGAGGGCAAGAGCCGCGGCTGTCGCGCCGGCGATGAGGAACTTGTGCTTCATTGCGTGTCTCCTTGGTGAAATCGGGTGGAGCAGGGGCTGACCGCGCTGGTCAGCCCCTCCGAACGAGTACCGAGGTGGTCAGCCCGCTTCCACCTCCGTTCGTTCCGAGGTGGAAGTCACGACGACAGCGCGGGAGAAGCGGCCCGACAGGCCGCGCGACACCACGCTGCGCTGGATCAGGGCGAGCAGCAGGTCGGCGGCCATCGCGAGCGCTGCCACCAGGACGCCGCCGCTGATCATCTGCGGGTAGTCCTGCTGCTGGAGGCCGTCGTAGATGAACCGGCCGAGTCCGCCGAGCGGGACGAACGACGCGATCGTCGCGGTCGCGATCACCTGCAGGGTGGCGCTGCGCAGGCCCGAGAAGATCAGCGGCAGGCTGCACGGGAGCTCGACCCCGAACAGGATCTGCCGTTCGGTCATCCCCATCCCCTTGGCGGCATCGGTCACCGCCGGACTGACGTTGTCGACCCCGGCGTAGGTGTTCGACAGGATCGGCGGGACCGCGAGCAGCACGAGCACGATCTCGGTGGGGATCACGTAGCCGATGTCGGTACGGCCGTAGAAGTGCGGCGCGATCAGGACGGTCAGCAGCACCAGCAGGCCGACCGAGGGCAGCGACCGCAGCGCGTTCGCGCCGGCGACCAGGAAGGTGGCGCGCCGGGTGTGCCCGATCAGCAGACCCAGCGGCAGCGCGATCGCGGCAGCGATGCCCACGGCGATCAGCGAGAACCGGATGTGCGCCAGGAGCTGGGTCGCGATGCCGGTGTCGATCGGCGTGTCGGTCCAGTGCGCCGAGTCGGTGAGCCAGGAGAACACCTGTCCGATCATCTGCTCGGCACCGCCCGTCGCCACGGGGTCAGCACGCGGGTCAGCAGGATGATCAGGCCGTCGAGGACCAGCGCCAGCAGCACGCACAGGACGATGCCGAGCACGATCGGCGGGTAGTACGCCGTCGGGGTCGAGAGGTCCTTGCCGAGCTGGAACAGCTGACCCAGGTTGGACATCCCGATCGTCCCGGCGATCGCCACCATGCTCACGTTCGACACGGTCGCGACCCGCAGGCCGGCAGCGATCACCGGTACCGCGATCGGCAGCTCGACGGCGAACAGCCGCCGTACGCCGCCGTACCCGATCGCGGTGGCGGCCTGGTTGACCTCGTCGGGGACCGAGGCCAGGCCGTCGGCCACCACCCGGACCAGCAGCGCGACCGAGTAGACGGTGAGCGCGATCGGGACCTGGACCGGGTTCAGCGAGCTCAGCCCCAGCAGCGGCGGCACCAGGACGAACAGCGCGATCGACGGGATCGTGTAGAGCAGACCGGTGATCGACACCATCGGCGGGTAGAGCCAGCCGTAGCGACGCGAGAGCCAGCCCAGCGGCAGCGCGATCAGCAACCCGATGATCACCGGCACGACCGAGAGCCAGGCATGGGTCCACAACCAGCTGAGGTCCTGGGACCGGTGGTCCAGGAAGTAGCCGAAGAAGTGCCACGGCGACGAGCTCGTCGAGGTCATCGAGGTCATCGAGGTGCCTCCGCCCGCGCCTCGATCAGCGCGACCACCCGGGAGGCGTTGATGGTTCCGGCGAAGGTGCCGTCCGGGCCGACGATCACGCCGCGACCGGTCGGGGACGACAGCGCGGCATCCAGGACGGCGCGGTAGGTGCCGTCGCGCTCGGCGACCGTTCCGCCGCGGCGCAGCGTCGCCGTACTGATCGTGTCGCCGGTGGCCGAGGGTCCGTCAGCAACCGCGAGCCAGCCCTGGGGACGGCGCTCGCCGTCGAGCACCAGCACCCAGCCGTCGACGGCTGCCTTCTCGGCCGCGGTGAACGACGAGTCGAGGGACACGGTCGGCTCGGACTCCAGCGGCAGCGCGGTCACCGACTCGAAGCCCAGCGCCCGGTAGCCGCGGTCCCGTCCCACGAAGTTCGCCACGAAGTCGTCGACCGGGTTCGAGAGCAGCTCGGCCGGCGTCGCCATCTGGGCGAGGCGCCCACCGACCCGCAGCACCGCCACCTGGTCGCCGAGCTTGATCGCCTCGTCGATGTCGTGGGTGACGAACACGATGGTCTTGCCGAGGTCGCTCTGCAGCCGCAGGAACTCGTCCTGGAGCTGTTCGCGGACGACCGGGTCGACGGCGCTGAACGGCTCGTCCATCAACATCACCGGCGGGTCAGCGGCCAGCGCGCGGGCCACGCCCACCCGCTGCTGCTGACCGCCGGAGAGCTGGGCCGGGTAGCGCTGCGCGAACCGCGGGTCGAGCCCGACCCGTTCGAGCAGCTCCATCGCGCCGGCCCGGGCTTCCTTCTTGCTACGGCCCAGCATCAGCGGGACGCTGGCGATGTTGTCGATGATCGTGCGGTGCGGGAAGAGCCCGGCGTGCTGGATGACGTAGCCGATCCCGCGTCGCAACCGGGCCGGGTCGACGGAGGCGACGTCCTGGTCGTCGAGCAGGATCCGGCCCGACGTCGCATCGATCATCCGGTTGATCATCCGCAGGCTGGTGGTCTTGCCGCAGCCGGACGGACCGACCAGGACGGTGATCTGTCCGGACGGCGCGACCAGGTCCAGCGCGTCGACGGCGAGGGTGCCGTCGGGGTACTGCTTGGTCGCTGACTCGAACCGGATCATCCGACGGTCTCCTTGATACGGCCGGGCATCCCCAGCTGCCGGGACAGGTCTTGTGCTTCCAGGGCGACGAGGTGTCCGTAGCGCTCCATGGTCGCGTCGTCGATCCGGTACGTCGGCCCGAGCAGGCTCAGCGCGCCGGCGAGCGCACCCGGGTGCCGCACCGGCGCCACGATCGCGGTCACGTCGGGCTCCAGCCGGTCGCGTTCGGCCAGGTAGCCGGCCGCCGGGACCTGCCCGGCCAGTGCTCGGCCGATCGCGAGGTCCGCGACCGGCACCGCCCGCCCGATCCAGCTGGTGTGCCGAACGGCGTGGGTGCCTTCGCTCATCGCGATGTAGATCGCGGTGCCGTTCGGGCCGGGGATCGAGAGGTAGGCGGACTCGCCGGTGGCCGCGACGATCCGGAGCAGGGCCGGTTCGGCGAGCCGGACCAGGGTCTGCTTCCCCAGCGCCGAAGCGCCGAGCTGGATCAGCCGGGCGCCGGCGCCGAAGCCACCGCCGGCGTCACGTGCCACGAAGCCCGAGCTCTCCAGGGTGCGCAGCAACCGCAGCGCCGTACTCGGCGGAAGGCCGGCCCGACGCGCGCACTCGGCGAGGCTGATGGACTCCTCGGCGCAGACCTCGGCGAGCAGGGCCAGCGCGCGGTCGACGGTGCGCGTCGACGAGCTGCTCGCAGGTTCTGCCATCCCCACCTCCACGGGTGCCGACCAATGGCATCGGTGTGCCATTGGCCGGTATCTTGGCATCCCGGAAAGACGGTGGGAAGGGCGAAGTCCGTTTCGGAACGGTTTTGCTTCGAGCCCGAGGTGTTCGGAGAACTACTGTGTCCGGGTGCAGTCCCGTCCGAGCTCGTCCAGCCTGGTGCGCGGGTGTGCGCTGGTGCTGCTGTTCCTCGGCGGAGCCGGGTACGCCGACTGGGCGCTCCAGCTCGTCCTGCCGATCTCGACCAGCCCGATCACCAGCTACATCAGCGAGCTGTCGGCGCACGGCCAGCCGTTCGCCGCGGTCTTCCGGGCCACCGACACGGTCAGCGGCGTCCTGATCATGGCGGGCGCGGCCGGTGGCTGGTTCCTGGCGCGCCGCTGGTGGCCGACCTGGGGGGCGCTGGTCCTGCTCGGTGCCTCCAACGTCCTCGAGGCGATGTCGCCGATGCGCTGCGTGCTCACCTTCGCCGCAGCCTGCACACCGCCGGTCAAGCAGGCGTTGCTGGTGACGATCTTCAACCCGCACGCCTGGGTCAGCGTGCTCCAGACGATGTCGTGCTTCGTCGTCGTGGGTTCCTGCATCGTCGCCCTGGGGCGGGCCGGTGCCAGTCCCGCGCGTTGGCGTTTCCTGGCTGCCGTCGGAGCGTTGTCGATCTTCGTCAGCCTGATCGAGGGGCTGTTCACCGTCGAGCTGCTGGCGCACTCGACCGACAGCGTGCTGGGTCTGGTCCAGCGCACCGAGGTCACCTTCACGGCACTGTTCCTCGCCCTGGCGCCGGGCTGCCTGCTGCTGCTGAGCCGTGACCGGGCCTCGCCCGGCACTGATGCTGCCGCGCCCGGCCGACGCGCCGGTACCGCCCGTGACCGGGTTGCGCGCGCCTCTCGCTGAACGCGTGGTGTCCATGCGGCAAATTTGGGACTCCGGCCACGGTCCCTCACAATGGGAGGTCACGTACCGATAACGGGCCTGCCCGTGGAGTCAGTGGGGTCTGAGCGTGTCGGAGGTAGAAGCGCGTCACCGCGAGCGTTCGCCGCGGGCGCGCCGCTACGCCAAACGCATCGGGATCGGCGTCGGCGTCTTCGTGATGATCGTCGCGATCGTGGCTGTGGCGGCGTACCGGTACCTCGACGGCAACATCACCGGGATCAACATCGGTGACTCGCTCGGCGACCGTCCCGCGGTGATCAAGGTCGCCGGTCCGAGCCAGCCGATCAACGTGCTGGTGATGGGTTCCGACACCCGCGCGGGGGCGAACGGCCGGGGTATCGGCGGCAGCACGCCCGGTCTGTCGGACACCACGATCCTGCTGCACCTCTCCGCGAACCGGAAGTACGCGTACGGCGTCAGCCTGCCGCGTGACGCGATGGTCCAGCGCCCGAGCTGCAAGAACAAGAACGGCCACGGTGTCGACCCGGGCGGCCTGACGCAGTTCAACGCGGCGTACGCGATCGGTGGCCCGCTGTGCACCGTCAAGACCGTCGAGCACCTGACCGGGATCCGGATCAACCACTTCATCGTCGTGGACTTCGTCGGCTTCAAGGCGATGGTCAACGCCATCCACGGTGTCACCATCTGCGTCCCGAGCGCGGTCAACGACGACGTCGGTCACATCAGCCTCCCGGCGGGCACCTACAAGGTGTCCGGCCAGCAGGCGCTGGACTACGTCCGGGTCCGCCACGACATCGGCGCCCCGACCGGTGACATCGGCCGGATGAAGCGGCAGCAGTCGTTCCTCTCGGCGATGATCAAGAAGGTCGTCTCGGCCGGCACCCTGGCCAACCCGATCCGGCTCTTCAACTTCCTCAAGGCCGCCACCAAGTCGCTGACCACCGACCAGGCGTTCGCCAGCCTCAAGACGATGGCGTCGCTGGGCAAGCAGCTGGAGAGCGTCGGGCTGAGCCACGTCCAGTTCATCACCGTGCCCTGGCAGCCGTACCCGCCGGATCCGAACCGGGTCGAGTGGTCGCCGAGCTCCAGCGCCCTGTGGAACCTGATCAAGCACGACCGCCGCCTCGGTTCGCAGTTCAACGGGGACTCGGTCAGCCCCGGGTCGAAACCGACCAAGCACCCGACGACGGCTCAGCAGCAGAAGGCCGCGGATGCCCGCTCGGCCGGCCTCTGCGCCTGATCCAGGTTTCGGAACGGCGCGTTCCCTTTTCGGGTCGGCGTCGTTGGATCCGACATGGAGAACTTGTCACGTCGTGCAGTACTGGGTGGAGTCGCAGCGGCGGGGGTCGTCGCCGGAATCGGATCCTTGGATACCGAGTGGGCGGCCGCTGACGCGGCCACGCTGAAAGGGTCGTTGCCGAAGAGCGTCGACGTCGTCGTGGTCGGCGGGGGTATCTCCGGGCTGTTCGCCGCCCGTGAGGTCGCCGCGGCCGGTCACTCGGTCGTCGTCCTGGAGGCCCGCAACCGGGTCGGTGGCCGGGTGCTGAACCACCCGCTCACCCAGGGCGGGACCATCGAGTCCGGCGGAGCCTTCACCGGCCCGACCCAGGACCACATCCAGGCGTTGGCCAAGGAGCTCGGCGTGCACACGTTCAAGGAGAACGTGACGGGCAAGAGCGTCTACATCTCCAAGAGGCTCGGCAAGATCGAGTACCCCGGCACCGTCCCGCCCGATCCGACGATCCTGCTCGACGCGGCGAACCTCCAGTCCCAGATCGACAGGATGGCCGCCCAGCTCGACGTTGCCGCGCCGTGGGCGCACCCCAAGGCGAAGCTGTGGGATGCGATGACGGTGGGCCAGTGGCTGCGCAAGAACAGCCTGAACAAGGACATCATCGACGTGCTGGAGTGCTGGACCGAGCCCGGATTCGGAGCCGATGTCGACGAGCTCTCGCTCCTCTACGTGCTCTGGTACGTCGCGTGCTCGGGCAACGAGACCACCAAGGGCACCTTCGAGAGGAACTCCGACACCGCCAACGGTGCCCAGGACTCACGGTTCGTCGGCGGGTCCCAGCTGATCCCGCTCGGCCTCGCCCAGCACCTGGGCAAGAAGGTGGCGCTGAACGCACCCGTGACCAAGATCGTCCAGAAGGGTGGCGTCGCGCACGTGACCAGCGCCCGCGGCACCGTGAAGGCCAAGCGCGTCATCGTCGCCTGCCCGCCGCCCCTGGTCCGCGAGATGGAGTTCGTGCCCGCGATGCCTGCCCAGCGCCAGCAGCTGCTCGAGCACCTCAACATGGGCAAGCTGATGAAGTGCGACGCGATCTACCCGACCCCGTTCTGGCGCAAGGCGGGCCTCAGCGGTTTCGGCATCTCCTTCAGCGGCGCGACCCGGGCTGTTTTCGACAACTCCCCGGCTGACGGCACCGTCGGCGTCCTGCTGGCCTTCGTCGGCGGGGACACCTGGCGGACGTACGGGAACCAGTCCCGCGCGGCCCGCAAGGCAGCGGTGCTGAAGGGCTTCGCGCAGATGTTCGGGGACGAGGCGCTGACCCCGATCGACTACGTCGAGCACGACTGGACCAAGGAGGTCTGGACCCGTGGCGCACCGGTGGCGATCATGCAGCCGGGCACCCTGACGGAGTACGGGCCCTCGATCCGGACCCCGCACGGGCTGGTGCACTGGGCCGGGACCGAGACCGCGACGTACTGGACCGGGTACATGGACGGTGCCGTCCGGGCTGCCGAGCGAGCCAGCGCCGAGGTGCTCGCGCACCTGTGACCGCACCGCTCGCCCGGGGGCGGTGAGTTGTGCGTTATCGGTTCGTTATGCAAGATGGACCGGGTGAGGATCGTCGTTTCGGGTGGGACCGGAGTCATCGGGCGCGCTGCTGTGCGCTGCCTGGTCGACGACGGCCACGAGGTCGACGTTCTCGCCCGTTCGGCTGACAACGTCGCCGTGATCAGCGGGCTCGGGGCCAGCCCGCAGCGCGCCGACCTGTTCGACGTGACCAGCCTGGTCCGCCTGTACGACGGCGCGGACGTGGTGATCAACCTCGCCAGCGAGGTCCCGGTCGGCTACGCGGCGGCCTGGTCGAACGCCTGGCGCCGCAACGACGACCTGCACACCCGGGGCGTGGCCACCGTCGTCGCGGCAGCGCGTGCCGCCGGCGTCCGTCGGGTGATCCAGGAGAGCGCGAGCTTCATGTACGCCGACGCCGGCGACAGCTGGATCACCGAGCAGAGCCCGATCGAGATCACCCCGGCGACCGAGCCGATCGCGGTGGCGGAGTCGCACGTCCAGGACTACGCCGGCGGGTTCCGTGCCGGGGTGCTGCTGCGGTTCGGGTCGATCCTCGGCGACGACCCGTTGACCCGCTTCTGGCTCAAGGCTGCCGCGAACGGCCGCCCGGTCGGGATCGGTACCGCCGAGCAGTGGGCGCACCTGGTGCACACCGACGACCTCGGGACCGCGGTCCTGGCGGCCCTGCACGCGCCGAGCGGTGTCTACAACGTGGGCGCGGCTCCGGTGCTGCGTCGCGAGCTCGTCGAAGGTTTCGCCAGGGCGACCGGGGTCGAGAGCGCGGCCTTCATGGGCCCGGTGCTGCGTCGTCTGGCCGGCACCCGGATCGAGCCGTTGACCCGGTCGCTGCGGGTCTCCTCGGACCACTTCACCGCGCAGACCGGCTGGCAGCCGCTGCGGACCGCCTTCGACCCGGCCTGGTTCGACGCGGCCCAGCGCGTGCCGTCGACCGCACGATGAGCTCCCCGGACGCGGCCGCCGGCCAGCCGGAGCTCACCGCAGCGCAGCGGGCCGCCCGCAAGCGCCGGTTGGCCGAGGTGTTCGGCGACGTGCTGCCTGACCAGACCACCGACGAGACCGGCCCGGACGCGACCGATCGCACCGATCAGGGCAGCGCCGGCGACGAGTGGCTGCGCCGGCAGGTGCCGCCGCACCACGGCTGACGGTCCAGCGCTCAGCCCTGCCGGGCGGCGAGCAGGTCGCGGATCTCCTCGAGGAGGGCGACGTCGGCCGGCTTGCCGGCGGCTTCGGACGGGAAGAACTTCGCCTTCGCCTTGGTGTACGGCAGCACCACGCCGAAGTAGACGACAGCGGCGAGGATCAGGAACGCCACGATCGCGTTCAGGAACGCACCGAAGCTGTTCTTGTTGTTGGAGAAGACGCTGGCGGCCCCGGACGGCATCTGCGCCGTCAGCCAGGCGACGAACGAGCTGACGATGGTGCCGAACGCGGCTCCGATGATCACCGCCACGGCCAGGTCGACCAGGTTGCCTCGCAGGACGAACGCCTTGAAACCGCTCATGAATCTCTCCTCTAGTCTCGGGTCTTCCGCCGGGCCTGCCCGGACCGTCGCCGGAACGCTACCGGTTCCAGATGACCGTCAGATAGCGCGCCACCGCGGCGGACGCGACCGCCGCTGCGTCGGTGGAAGGCACCGCCAGCACGACGAGCCGGCCGACCTGGTCGCCTGCTCCGGTGCCGCTGGCCGAGGACGGCGGCACGGCGAGGACGGTGGCGTCGGAGGTGATCTCGGCGGCCGGCGCGCCGCCCTGCGGGTCGCTGGCGAGGAGCCCGATCCGGTCGCCGCTGTGCAGGAGCGCGACCGCGTCCGGGTCGGAGATGCGCACGGCGACCGCGGACCGGCCCGGGTACCCGGCAAGCACGGACGCCCCCAGCAGGTCGGCGCCGGTGAGCACCGACCCCTGCTGCACCGGTACGGCGAGGGTGCGGCCGATCGCCCGCGAACGGGACGCGCCCGGGGGCACCGACGTCGGCAGGAACGCCGTCCGCCGCAGGTCGCCGGCAGCGAGCACGGTGCCGCTGGTGAGGTCGTGCGCCGCGGTCCAGGCCTGCACCGTCTCCTGCGGAGGCCCGAGGGCCGCTTGGGCGAGGAGCCAGACGGTGATCCCGGCGCAGACGGCGGCGAGCCCGCGACGGTGGATCAGCAGGCTTCGTCGCAGGACCGTGAGCACGGCACGGGAGGCGCCCAGCGGAGTCGGCATCGGGTCACCGTAGGGACGTTCCCGGAGCGACCGCCGGCTCGATCCACAGGCCGGGGCCGGGTCGAGGCGTAACGCAGCCTGTGGTCAGGCCGGCGTGCTGGAGCTGGTCGATCCCGACGAGGGCGTCGAGGCGCTCGGCGTACTGGTCGCGCTCTCGGTCTTCTTCGCAGGTGTCTTCTCGGAGCCGGACTCGGAGCTCGTCGAGGCTGCCGGCTCGGTGGAGCTGGTCGAGCCGCGGCTGTCGTTGCGGTAGAAGCCGGAGCCCTTGAAGACCACGCCGACCGCGTTGAAGACCTTGCGGAGCTTGCCGTTGCACTCGGGGCAGACGGACAGCGAGTCCTCGCTGAAGCTCTGGACGGCTTCGAAGAAGTGTCCGCACTCGGTGCAGGAGTACTGGTAGGTGGGCACGGGTGTTCCTTGGCTACGACGTGAGGCGCTACGACCTGGGGGCTGGCACTCGGTGGTGCCGACTGCCAATCCTACGTCACGCACCACACCCCGGTGGTCGAGCAGGGAGCGAAGCGACCGGATGGTCGAGACCCTCAGAACCGGACCACTCGGGACTCGGTGACCGCCGCTGTCACCGGCCGGTCGTGCGCGGCCGCCGGGACGACGTCGAGCACCTCGTCGTCGTTGAGCACCACGCAGGTGAAGGTTCCGACCGGGACCCGGCCGAGGGCACGGTCGTAGGAACCGCCGCCGCGCCCCAGCCGCAGCCCGGTCCGGTCGACGGCCATCCCCGGCACGATCACGACGTCGGCGGTACCGATCGCGTCCAGCCCCAACCTCGGCGTCCCCGGCTCGAGCGTGCCCCGTCGAGCCGTGGCCAACGACTCCGAGCCGGCGTAGACCGCCCAGTCGAGATCGTTGTCGGGTAGCAGCACCGGCAGGATCACCCGCTTGCCGGCCGCGACCAGCCCGTCCAGCAGGAGCCCCGTGCCCGGCTCCCGCCCGACCGACACGTACGCCGCCACGGTCGCTGCCCGGCGTACCTCCGGAACGGCGAGGAGCAGGTCCGCGACGGCGCGGCTCCGGGCTGCGAGCTCGGCCACCGCGAGGTGCCCGCGAGCGGTCAGCAGCTGGTCCCTGAGGGCCAGTTTTGCGGTCTCGGTGTGGTCCATGGCGAGATCAACCCTACGATCAGTTCATGACTGATGCAGGAAGCGGACCAGGGCTCGCCCTTGCCCGCGAGAAGATGGCAGCAGCGGACGTGGATCCGCTCGCCATCGAGGTGTTCTCGCACTACTACCGACTTCTCGAGCGTGGCGAGACCGGGATGATTCCCGAGTCAACGATCGCGCCGCTGGAGACGCCGTCGATCGACGACGTCGAGGTCCCCGTCGAGGCCGGGATCGAGGCCCTCCGGGCAACTGCGGTCATCAAGCTCAACGGCGGGCTCGGAACGTCGATGGGCATGGAGCGCGCCAAGTCGCTGCTCTGCGTGCGTCGCGGGCTGTCCTTCCTCGACATCATCGCGCGCCAGGTCCTGCACCTGCGCAAGGTGCACGGCGTCCCGCTCCCGCTGATCTTCATGAACAGCTTCCGGACCAGCGCGGACACGCTCGCGGTCCTGACCCGGTACGACGACCTGGCCGTCGCCGGGCTGCCGCTGGAGTTCCTGCAGAACAAGGAGCCGAAGCTGACCGAGTCCGGCCTGGCTCCGGCGATCTGGCCGAAGGACCCGGGCCTGGAGTGGTGTCCGCCGGGCCACGGCGACATCTACACCGCGATGACCTCGACCGGCCTGATCGACGACCTGATCGCGGCCGGGTACAGCCAGGTCTTCATCTCCAACTCCGACAACCTCGGTGCGGTGCCGGACGCGAAGCTCGCCGGCTGGTTCGCCGGGTCGGGCTCGCCGTTCGCGATCGAGTCGGTACGCCGTACCCCGTCGCACCGCAAGGGCGGCCACTTCGCAGTCCGCAGGAGCGACGGCCGGATCGTCCTGCGCGAGAGCGCGCAGACGCTCGAGGAGGACATGGAGGCGCTCGGCGACCTGAGCCGGCACCGGTTCATGAGCACCAACAACATCTGGATCAACCTGGTCGCGCTGCGCGACGAGCTCGCCAGCCGGGACGGGATCCTCGGCCTGCCGCTGATCCGCAACGTGAAGACCGTGGACCCCGCCGACCCGTCCAGCCCGAAGGTGATCCAGATCGAGTCGGCGATGGGCGCCGCGATCGAGATCTTCGCCGGTGCGCAGACGATCGAGGTCGGCCACGACCGCTACATCCCGGTCAAGTCCACCAACGACCTGCTGGTGATCCGCTCCGACGTCTACGACATCGGCACCGACTTCGTCCTGGACCAGGCAGCCGCGGTGGTGCCGTTCGTCGATCTCGACGGCGTCTACAAGCTGGTCGGCGACTTCGACAAGCGGTTCAAGTCCGGTGCGCCGTCACTGCGCGGTGCCGAGTCGCTGGTCGTCGACGGCGACTGGACCTTCGGCGAGAACGTCACCGTGCTCGGTGCCGTCAAGCTCGCCGGCGAGCGCGGTCGGGTCGAGGCCGGAACGGTCCTGAAGGACTGAGTCCCGGCGGCGGCTGCAGCCGGGGACATAGGGTTGTCCCATGCCCGAATCCGGATCCGCGCCCATCACGGTCGACGAACACCTGGCGCTGATCCTCGATCGCGTCACCGAGCTCTCGGCGTACGACCAGCCGCTGCTCGAGACGATCGGCCTGCCTGTCTTCGCCGACATCGTGTCGCCGGTTTCGCTGCCCGGCTTCGACAACTCCGCGATGGACGGGTACGCCGTGCACTTCCGCGACGTCGCGCACGCGACCACGGACACTCCCGTGCACCTGCCGGTGGTCGGAGAGATCGCCGCCGGCGCGAGCAAGGTCTCGGCGCTGCAGCCGGGGACCACCGTCCGGATCATGACCGGGGCACCTGTGCCGCCCGGCTGCAACGCGGTCGTGCCCGTCGAGTCGACCGACAACGGCAGTACCAAGGTGCTGATCAGCCAGGCCCCGATCGAGGGCCAGCACATCCGCCGGGCTGGTGAGGACGTCACCAAGGGTGACGTGCTGCTGACGGCCGGCGAGCGGATCGACGCCCGCAGGATCGGCCTGCTCGCCTCGGTCGGGATCGGTCGGGTGACCACCCGGCCGCGTCCGCGGGTCGTGATCATGTCGACCGGCACCGAGCTCGTGGAACCCGGTGGCTCGCTGGGACACGGCGAGATCTTCGACTCGAACTCCTACCTGCTCGCCGCCGCGGCCAAGCACGCTGGTGCGATCGCCTACCGGGTCAGCTCGACCTCCGACGACCCGGTCGCGTTCACCGAGGCGCTCAGCGACCAGCTGGTCCGCGCCGACGTCGTCGTGACCAGCGGCGGGGTCAGCAAGGGCACCCACGACGTCGTCAAGGAGGCCCTCGTCGGCCTGGGCACCGTCGCCTTCCACGAGGTGGCGATGCAGCCCGGCAAGCCGCAGGGGTTCGGGGTCGTCGGTGAGGACTCCACCCCGATCTTCACCCTGCCGGGCAACCCGGTCTCGGCGTACATCTCCTTCGAGCTGTTCGTGGTGCCCGCGCTGCGCAAGATGATGGGCCGTACGCCGCTGAACCGGTCCCTGGTCCGGGCGCAGCTGACGACGCCGGTCACCTCGATCCCGGGTCGTCGCCAGTTCCTCCGCGGGCTCTTCGAGCCGAAGATCGGCGGCTCGACCGTGACCCCGGTGGGTGGCGCGGGCTCGCACCTGATGGGCGGACTCAGCCGGGCGAACGCGCTGATCGTGCTCGGCGAGACGATCACCTCGGTCCAGGCCGGGACCGACGTCCCGGTGCTGCTGCTGGACCGGGACTACTGATGACCACGCCGGACGCAGGCGGCCCACGGCTGACCCATGTCGACGAGACCGGCGCCGCCCGGATGGTGGACGTCTCCGGCAAGGACGTGACCGCGCGGGTCGCTGTCGCCAGCGGTCGGGTGCTGGTCTCGGCCGAGGTGGTGGCGCTGCTGCGTGGCGACGGTGTGCCCAAGGGCGACGCGCTCGGGGTGGCCCGGGTCGCCGGGATCATGGCCGCCAAGCGCACGCCCGACCTGGTCCCGCTCTGCCACCCGCTGGCGATCTCAGGCGTCGAAGTAGATCTGGAGGTGCTCGACGATGCCGTCGCGATCACCGCGACCGTGCGCACCGCGGACCGGACCGGCGTCGAGATGGAG
Source organism: Marmoricola sp. (assembly GCA_025965315.1). Lineage (GTDB taxonomy): Bacteria > Actinomycetota > Actinomycetes > Propionibacteriales > Nocardioidaceae > Marmoricola. Next base: position 2,315 of record JAOPXD010000002.1, on the reverse strand, counting down.
GCGCTGACCGCTGTCTCGGTCGCCGCGCTGACCGTGGTCGACATGGTCAAGGCGGTCGACAAGGGCGCCGTGATCACCGACGTGCGGATCGAGTCGAAGACCGGCGGGAAGAGCGGGACGTGGCAGCGGAGCTGAGCCTGCGAGCGGCCGTGGTGGTGGCGTCGAACCGGGCGTCCGCCGGGGTCTACGAGGACACCACCGGACCGCTGATCGTCGCTGCCCTGCGTGCGGACGGCTGGCTGGTCGACGATGCTGCGGTCGTTCCCGACGGCGAAGCCGTCGGCACCGCGATCAGCGCCGCGATCGCCGGGGGAGCGCGCGCGGTCCTGACCTCGGGCGGTACCGGCCTGACCCCGACGGACCGTACGCCCGAGGCGACCCGGCCCCTGCTCGACCGCGAGGTGCCGGGGATCGCCGAGGCGATCCGCGCGTACGGCGTCGCCCACGGCGTGCCCACGGCAGCGCTGTCCCGCGGGCTCGCCGGGGTGGCCGGGACGACCTTGGTCGTGAACCTTCCCGGTTCGGTCGGCGGTGTGAAGGACGGACTCGCGGTGCTGGTCCCGCTGCTGCGTCATGCCGTCGAGCAGAGCGTCGGGAGCGACCACTGAACGCGCCCACGAGCCGGACCTGGCCGGTCGTCATCGAGGACGGGCCGCTCCGGCTGCGTCCGATCTCGCCGCGCGACAAGCGGGCCTGGCGCCGGGTCCGGGAGCGGAACGTGTCCTGGCTGAACCGCTGGGACGCGACCACGCCGCCGGGGGCCGATGCCCGTCCGCGGACGTTCGGGTCGATGGTCCGCACGATGCAGACCGAGGCGAAGTCCGGCCGGCAGCTCCCGTTCGCGGTCGAGTACGACGGCCAGTTCATCGGCCAGCTGACGGTCAACAACATCACCCGCGGCTCGGGGCAGTTCGCCTCGATCGGGTACTGGATCGACCAGGGGTACGCCGGCCGCGGGCTGATGACCCGTGCGGTGGCGATGGCGATCGACCACTGCTTCTTCGGACTGGGCCTGCACCGGATCGAGATCGCGATCCGGCCCGAGAACAAGGCCTCGCTGCGGGTGGTGGAGAAGCTCGCGATCGCCGAGTACGGCTACGCGCCGCGGTTCCTGCACATCGACGGCGACTGGCGCGATCACCGGCTGTTCGCGATCACCCGCGAGGAGTGCCCGAAGGGAATGCGCGCCAGGCTGGTGGCAGCCGAATCCCACAGGTCACAGGAGTGATCTTGCGACACACCGCTTCGCTTGCGTCACACTGGTGCACAGGACTTCTAGGCTGCGTGCCGTGGGCATGTCATCAATCCTCTTCCTGGCGATCGCCATCGGGTGGGCTGTCTACCTGCTGCCCAAGGCGCTGAAGCACCACGACGACGTCGCGAAGACGCGTCCCGTCCGCGAGTTCTCGGACTCGGTCCGCGTCCTCGGCCGCGGGGTAGCCGCTGCTCCGGCCGCGTCCGTCGACGCAGCCCCGGTCGCGTCGGTTCCTGCTCCTCCCACCATCACCCGCGAGACCGCCCGTCGGGCCGCCGGTCGCCGTCGCCGGGTGCTCGCACTGCTGCTGTCGACGCTCGTCGCGGTCGCGGCGACCAGCTATCTCGGGTACACGCCGCGGTTCACGGTCGCGATCCCGGCAACGCTCGTCGTCGCCTTCCTCGTGATCGCCCGGCTCACCGTCCGGGCGCAGCAGGTTCGCCGCGTTGCGCCCGTCCAGCCCGCTGCCCCGGTGGAGACGCCGGTCGCGATCAGCGTCGAGGACACTGAGCCCGACCTCGGGTCCGAGGACACCGTGGGGATCTCGCGCGACGAGCTGGCCGCGGCGGTCGGCGACCCGGTCCTCGACGAAGGCGGCCTCTGGGACCCGCTCCCGGTGACCCTGCCGACGTACGTGAACAAGGCGCGCGCCCGGCGTACGGTCCGGACGATCGAGATCACCGCGACCAGCACCGGGATCACCTCCTCGGGCCACGACGCCGGCGACACCGCCCTGGCGAACCAGGCTGCCGCCGCCGAGCAGGAAGCCGCCGCAGCCGCCCTCGAGGTCGAGGCCGAGACCCCGAAGGCCGCCGGCGCCTGAGCTGGGCGGACCCGATTCGAAGTACGTCGGGTGCGGTGGTAACTTTTCCCCTGCACCAAATGGGGCTGTGGCGCAGTTGGTAGCGCGTCTCGTTCGCAATGAGAAGGTCAGGGGTTCGAATCCCCTCAGCTCCACCAAGGGCCGCCCTCCGGGGCGGCTTTCTGGTTCCCCGGCGGGTAGCGCACGGTGTCGATGGCAATGAGAAGGTCAGGGGTTCGAATCCCCTCAGCTCCACCA
>JAOPXD010000184.1 GCA_025965315.1 Marmoricola sp. | reverse complement strand
CCTTGGCGAAGTCACGCAGACCCTTGGCCGCCTCGACAACGTCACCGTTGATGAAGGCGATCGCGGTCGGGCCGTTGAGCAGGTCGTCGAATCCTTCGACGCCGGCTTCCTTGGCCGCGAGCTTGGTCAGCGTGTTCTTGACCACGGCGTAGTTGGCGTTCTCGCCGAGAGTGCTGCGCAGGTCGCGCAGCTGCTTCACGGTGAGTCCGCGGTACTCGGTCAGCACAGCACCGGCGGAATCGTTGAACGAATCGACGATCTCCGCGACGGCTGCTGCCTTGTCTGGCCGCGCCATGGGGACTCCTTCCAACGTGCACAGGGTTGTGCTCGGTCGTCGTACGGGTTGCACGGCGAGCGATGAACGTCGGACCTGAGGAGAATGCAGAACGCCCCGGTGCAGGGCACACGGGGCGTGAGGCGGCGCGAGGCTGCCTGATGCTTCATGTCTCCTGCGCAGGCCGTCCGCATTCGCGAACCTTCCCATCATCCGGAGATGATGAACCGGCGGTCTTCGGTTACAGCAGGAAACTCTAACGGTCCGCGGGCGGCTCGACCAAATCGAGCCGCCCGGGACGCGGTCGTCCTCAGCTGGCGGCGCGGGCTGCGTCGGTCTCGGTGCGGTCCCCCGCCGTGGCCAGGTGGCCGCCCTTGTCCTCGAGGTGCGCCCGGACGAACCAGTGGAACAGCTCGAGCTGCTCGGTCTGGCCGATGAACATGTCCTGGGTGACCAGGTCCAGCTTGTCGAGCTCGGTGATGCCGGCGCGGTAGGTGCCGATCACGCCCTGGTAGACGACGTCGAGCGCCGCCAGGTGCTCCTGGGTGCTGGCGCGACCGATCGAGTAGTCGTCCCAGTCGCGCTCGGCGACCAGGACGCCGGGCGTGCCCTTCGGGGAACCGCCGAGGGTGGCGATCCGCTCGGCCAGGTCGTCGGCGAACCCGCGGACCGTCTCCACCTGGGGATCGATCATCTCGTGGACCGCGATGAAGTGCGGCCCGACGACGTTCCAGTGGACGTGCTTCAGCGTCAGGTGCAGGTCGTTGCAGGCGTGCAGCCGTCCCTGAAGCAGCGCGACCACGCGCTCGGCGTCGCCTTCGGCCATCCCGGGAACCGTGTAGTGCAGCTTGGTCGTAGTCATGTCCCTGGGATACCCACGACCCCGGGTGTGAAACGCCCCGTACGACGACGACCCGGACCCCCTGCGGGGACCGGGCCGTCGTGACGTGCTGTGCGGATCAGGCGTTCTCGTCCTCGAGCGCAACGTTGCGGGTGCGGTTCGGGTCGACCTGGACGCCGGGGCCCATGGTCGTCGAGACGGTGACCTTCTTGAGGTAGCGGCCCTTGGAGCTGGCCGGCTTCAGACGAAGCACCTCTTCGAGCGCGGTGGCGTAGTTCTCCGCCAGCTGGACCTCGGAGAACGAGGCCTTGCCGATGATGAAGTGCAGGTTCGCGTGCCGGTCGACCCGGAACTCGATCTTGCCGCCCTTGATGTCGTTGACAGCCTTCGCCACGTCGGGCGTGACGGTGCCGGTCTTCGGGTTCGGCATCAGTCCACGCGGGCCGAGGACACGACCGAGGCGGCCGACCTTGCCCATCATGTCCGGGGTCGCGACCACGGCGTCGAAGTCGGTCCAGCCGCCGTTGACCTTCTCGATCAGCTCGTCGCCACCGACGAAGTCGGCGCCGGCCTCGCGGGCGGCGTCGGCCTTCTCCGCGTTCGCGAAGACGAGGACACGGGCGGTCTTGCCGGTCCCGTGCGGAAGGATCACGGTGCCGCGGACCATCTGGTCGGCCTTGCGCGGGTCGACACCCAGGCGCATGACGACGTCGACGGTCTCGTCGAACTTCTTCTTGGACGTGGTCTTGGCGATCTTGATCGCCGAGAGCGGGGCGTAGAGCTCTTCGATGTCGAACTGCGCCGTCGCCTCACGGTAAGTCTTGCTGCGCTGCATCTTCGTATCTCTTTCTATTGCCCGGTCGTGATCAGCACGTGCCCGGGGACGATGTGGTCAGCGAGCCAGCGCGGCTCTCCCACAGGTTTCTGGTTCGAACGCCTCAGTCGGTCGTGACGCCCATCGAGCGCGCAGTGCCCTCGATGATCAGCATCGCGGCCTCGATGTCGTTCGCGTTCAGGTCGGGCATCTTGGTCTCGGCGATCTCGCGGATCTGGTCCTTGGTCAGCTTGCCGACCTTGTCCTTCTGCGGGACGCCGGAGCCCTTGGCGACGCCAGCGGCCTTCTTGATCAGCTCGGCGGCCGGCGGCGTCTTCGTGATGAAGTCGAACGTCCGGTCCTCGTAGATCGTGATCTCGACGGGGATGACGTTTCCACGCATGGCTTCGGTCTGGGCGTTGTACGCCTTGCAGAAGTCCATGATGTTCACGCCGTGCGGGCCGAGCGCGGTACCGACCGGCGGTGCCGGGGTGGCTGCGCCAGCCTGGAGCTGCACCTTGACCAGTGCGGCGATCTTCTTCTTCGGAGGCATTGCTCTTTCTTCCTTCTATCTCGTGGTCATGACGGGACTGGTGTCCCTGCCACACGGGTGTTGCGGGTCGTGCTGTGCTGCGTTCGAGCTCGGTCAGACCTTCTCGATCTGGCTGAAGCTCAGCTCGACCGGGGTCTCCCGGCCGAAGATCTCGACGAGGGCCTTGACCCTCTGCGACTCCGCGTTGATCTCGGTGATCGTCGCGTGCAGCGTGGCGAACGGGCCGTCGACGACCATCACCGAGTCGGAGACGTCGAAGTCGACGACCGAGACCGGCGCCCTGGTGCTGGCGCGGACCGGCGCACCCGTGCTGGCTGCCTCGGCGACAGCAGCAGCCTCGGCCTCGGCCTGGACGGCGGGAGCGAGCATGTTCTCGACCTCGTCCAGGCTCAGCGGCACCGGCTGGTGGCTGTGCCCGACGAAGCCGGTCACCGACGGGGTGTGCCGTACGGCGCCCCACGACTCGTCGTTCAGGTCCATCCGGACCAGGACGTACCCGGGCAGGACGGTGCGCTTGACCAGCTTGCGCTGACCGTTCTTGATCTCGGCGACCTCTTCGGTCGGGACGATCACCTCGTGGATGTAGTCCTCCATGTTGAGCGAGGTGATCCGGTTCTCGAGGTTGGCCTTGACCCGGTTCTCCATGCCCGAGTAGGTGTGCACGACGTACCAGTCGCCCACCTTCGCGTGCAGGGCAGCGCGGAACTCGGCGAGCGGGTCGATCTCCTCGAGCTCGTCCTCGGCGTCGTCAGCGGGCTCGGTCTCGGCGGCTTCGGGATCAGCGGCTTCGGGGTCAGCGGACTCGTCCACCTCGTCCTGGGGGACTGCTGCGTCGGCCTCGGCCTCGAAAGCCAGCTCGGCCTCGGCCTGCGGCTCGTCCGCGGTCGCCTCGACCTCGGGGTCCTTGTTTGCCTCGTCGTACTGCTCCGACACGTTCTCTCCGTACTGGTTCGTGGTGCGCTGGTGGTGCCCGCTGGTGCTGGTGTTCCTGAGCGTCCTACGGGGTCGTGGTCGTGCCGCTCGCCTTGCCGCCGAACACTGCGAAGATCAGCTTTCCGAACCCGAGGTCGAGCAGCGAGACGAGGGCGATCATCACGAGGACGAAGACCATCACCACGAGGAAGTAGGTCACCAGCTGCTGCTGGCTCGGCCACACGACCTTGCGCAGCTCAGCGACGATCTGCCGGTAGAACGTGATCGGGCTCGTGCGTTCGGACTTCGCCGTACGCGCGGGTGAATCCGCCACGACTTCCTTCTTCCCGTTGTTGTTGAATCCCTGCTGTGCAAAAACCCTGCGCAGGGCACGAGGGACTTGAACCCCCAACCTTCGGTTTTGGAGACCGATGCTCTGCCAGTTGAGCTAGTGCCCTACGGCGCTCGCGCCCACGCACGCGCACACTCCGAGATGTCTTTCGGGCATGGCAAGCAATGGTGAGAAACACCAATCAGGAAGTGTACGGGGCGGGGCACGGACAAGTCGAACCGGGCGCAAACGCACCGTTCGCCCCCGCCGAACCGGTAACTGGCTTCGCTTGAGGTGGCCCCGTCTGGAACCATGAAGCCGTGACCGAGCAGAAGCAGACTGTCGACCCCCTCGCCCACCGGACCACCGAGGAGATCGCCGCGTTCCTCGACGAGCAGCGCGCGGCGTACGCCGGCCTGCTGGCCCAGGGTCTCGCCCTCGACCTGACCCGGGGCAAGCCGTCCGCGGCCCAGCTGGACCTCTCCGACGCGCTGCTGGGCCTTCCGTCGACGGCGATCGACGCGCACGGCACCGATACCCGCAACTACGGCGGCCTGGAGGGCATCCGGGAGCTGCGCGAGATGTTCGCCGAGCTCCTCTGGATCGAGCCCGACCAGGTCGTCGCCGGCGGCAACTCCAGCCTGGTGATGATGCGCGAGGTGCTCACCGATCTGATCCTCAAGGGTGGCGTCGACAGCGAGCGTCCCTGGAACGCCGAGGAGAAGATCACCTTCATCTGCCCGGTCCCCGGGTACGACCGGCACTTCACCCTGCTCGAGTGGTTCGGCATCGACACGGTCACGGTGCCGATGAACGACGACGGACCCGACGTCGCCGCGGTCGCTGCGCTGGCTGCCTCGGACCCGAGCATCAAGGGCATCTGGATCGTGCCGACGTACGCGAACCCGACCGGCTCGGTGGTGACCCTGGAGGTCGCCGAGCGGTTGGCCTCGATGCCGACCGCGGCGCCCGACTTCAAGATCTTCTGGGACAACGCCTACGCGTTCCACCACCTGACCGAGGACGAGGCCAAGAGCGCCGACATCCTGAGCCTGGCCTCGGCGGCCGGACATCCGCACCGCCCGATCATGTTCGCGTCGACCTCCAAGATCACCTACGCGGGTGCCGGGGTCGCGTTCCTCGGTGGATCGGCCGAGACGGTGCGCTGGTACCTCGGCCACCTCGGCAAGGGCGCGATCGGACCCGACAAGCTCAACCAGCTGCGGCACTCCCAGTTCTTCGGGACCGCCCAGGGCGTGCGCGACCACATGGTCAAGCACCGGCAGATCATCGCGCCGAAGTTCGACGAGGTGGACCGGATCCTCACCGAGCGCCTCGGCGGGCTCGGGGTCGCGAGCTGGACCAAGCCGACCGGCGGCTACTTCGTCAGCCTCGACGTCCTGGACGGCACCGCCGCGCGCGTGGTCACCCTGGCCAAGGAGGCCGGCATCGCCCTGACACCGGCGGGAGCATCGTTCCCCGGCGGCGACGACCCGCACGACCGCAACATCCGGTTGGCGCCGACCTTCCCCGAGCTCGCCGCGGTGACCTCCGCGATGGACGGGGTCGCGACCTGCGTCCTGCTGGCCGCGGCCGAGTCGCTGGCCGGCTGAGTCGCGGTGCCGGGTACCGAGCGGCGCGATCTCTCGACGCTCCCGAAGGCGCACCTGCACCTGCACTTCACCGGGTCGATGCGGCAGGAGACGCTGCTCGAGCTCGCCGAGCGCGACGGCATCACCCTTCCGGACGCCCTGGTCGAGGACTGGCCACCGCAGCTCTCGGCCGCCGACGAGAAGGGCTGGTTCCGCTTCCAACGGCTCTACGACGTCGCCCGGTCGGTGCTCCGGACCGAGTCGGACGTACGCCGCCTGATCACCGAGGCCGCCGAGGACGACAAGGCCGACGGCGGTCGCTGGCTGGAGATCCAGGTCGACCCCAGCGGTTACGCGGCCCGGTTCGGTGGCATCACCGAGTTCACCGAGCTGGTCCTCGACGCCGTCGCTGACGCCAGTGCGCAGGTCGGGATCGGGATGGCTGTCGTGATCGCCGCCAACCGGACCCGGCACCCCCTCGACGCCCGGACGCTGGCACGGCTGGCAGCCCAGTACGCCGGCCGCGGTGTCGTCGGGTTCGGTCTCTCCAACGACGAGCGCCGCGGGCGCACCGCCGACTTCGCCCCGGCCTTCCGGATCGCCGAGCGGGCCGGTCTGCTGCTCACCCCGCACGGTGGCGAGCTCCTCGGTGCCGACTCCGTCCGGGTGTGCGTCGACGACCTCCACGCCGGCCGGATCGGGCACGGCATCAGGGCTGCCGAGGATCCGACGCTGCTCGACCGCGTGGTCGCCGCCGGGATCACCCTGGAGGTGTGTCCGGTCTCCAACGTGGCGCTCGGGGTGTACTCGGACCTGACGTCAGTGCCGCTGCCCGAGCTGATCGCCGCCGGTGCCCAGATCGCGCTCGGTGCCGACGACCCGTTGCTCTTCGGCTCCCGGCTGGCCGCCCAGTACACGACCATGCGGGCCGCCCACGACCTGAGCGACGAGCAGCTCGCCGACCTGGCCCGGTCCTCGCTCCGGGCCTCGCGCGCGAGCGAGGGCGACCTGGCGCACTGGTTGGCCGAGGTGGACTCCTGGCTCAGCGGTCCCTAGAGACTGGCCCCGACCAGGACCGGTTCGTTGACCAGTGCGATACCGAAGTGCCCCTGGACGCCGTCGCGGATCTCACGGGCCAGCTCGAGCAGGTCCGCCGCCGACGCGTTGCCGCGGTTCGTGATCGCCAGGGTGTGCTTCGTCGAGAGCGCGGCCCGGTCGTTGCCGTAGCCCTTGCCGAACCCCGCGTGCTCGATCAGCCAGGCGGCGCTGGTCTTGACGGTCCCGTCGGGCTGGTCCCAGGCCGGGGCGCCGGCAGGGACTGCGCCGCGGTCGAGCACCGGGTTGGTGAAGAACGAGCCCGCGCTCCAGGTGTCGTGATCGGCGTCGTCGAGGACCATCCCCTTGCCGCGGCGCAGCTCGAGGACCGCGGCGCGGACGTCGGCCGAGGGCGCCCGACCACCGGGCCCGACTCCCAGACTGCCGGCGAGCTCGGCGTACCTCACCGGCTCGCCCAGGTCACCGAGGCGGAACTGGAAGACGACCTCGAGGACGATCCAGCGATCAGGCCGCTTCTTGAGCAGGCTGGTGCGGTAGCCGAAACGGCAGTCCGCGTGGAAGAGGGTGCGGACCGTGCCCGACTCACGGTCCCAGCAGCGGACCGAGGCGATGGTGCCGGCCACCTCCTGCCCGTAGGCCCCGACGTTCTGGATCGGGGTGGACCCGACCAGACCCGGGATCCCGGCGAGCGCCTCGACGCCCAGCCAGCCCTCGGCGACAGCGCGTTCGGAGAGTGAGTCCCAGGACTCGCCGGCCGCCACCCGGACGACCGCTCCACCGCACGCGTCGGCGTCCGCGGTGACCCCGGTCGTCCTGACAGCCACCGCGCGACCGTCGAAGCCCGCGTCAACGACGAGCAGGTTGCTGCCGCCGCCGAGCAGCAGCACCGGGATCCCGGCGGCGTCGGCCTCGGAGACGGCCGCGATCAGCTCCGCCTCGGTCGCGGCGACGACGAAGTCCGCTGCCGGGCCACCGACCCGCAGGGTGGTGTGCCCCGCGAGGAGCTCAGGCATCGAGGACCGCCGTGGCCCCACCGAGGACCTTCTCGCCGGCACAGGTCACCTCCAGGGCCACCGTCACCCGGCCGTCGGCCACTGACCGGACCTGGCCCGCCACGGTGACCTCGACCCCTGCGGAGCCCGCGGGTACGACGACGGGGCGGATGAACTTCGCACCGAGGCTGACGACGCGTCCGGGACCTCCGGCCCAGGAGTCGGTCGCCCGGGCCGCCAGTGCGAGGGTGTACATCCCGTGGGCGATCACGCCGGGAAGCCCGACGGCCACGGCGACGTCCTCGTCCTGGTGGATCGGGTTCTGGTCCCCGCTCGCGGCGGCGTACGCGACCAGGTCGGCCCGGGTGATCCGGTAGCTGAAGGACTCGAGCTCGGCGCCTTCGACCAGGGCGGTCACGGGGTTGCCTCCTCGGGGGCACGGTGGACCAGGGTCGCCCGCGCCTCGCAGATCAGGTTGCCGGCCTCGTCGGTGACGGCACTGGTCGTCGCGATGATGTCGGCGCCGCCGATGCTCCGGATCGAGTCGACCCTCAGGGTGGCGGCGATCCGGGCTCCGGCGTACAGCGGTCGGGTGTAGCTGAACCGCTGCTCGCCGTGCACGACGTGCTGCAGCGAGATGCCGACGGAGCCGTCGGTCATCAGGGCCGTCATCGCCTCGAACGCGACCACGATCGGGAAGGTGACCGGCGCCGGGCTGCCGGGCTGGTACGGCGTCCCGGTCGCAGCCGCGAAGGCAGCGACCCGGTCCTCGGTCACGTCGGTCAGTGCGGTCGGGCCGAAGCTGCGGCCGACGAGAGCAGGGTCAACAGGCACGGTTCGACGCTATCAGCGGCGACGGTCCGGAAACGCAGCAGAGCGGCGCCCCGGACAGGGGTGCCGCTCCGTGATCACGCTGGGCCGTCGGAACGGCTCGGTCAGCGGGTCTCGCGGTGGTCGGTGTGGGTCCGGCAACGGGGGCAGAACTTCTTCAGCTCCATGCGGTCCGGGTCGTTACGACGGTTCTTCTTGGTGATGTAGTTGCGTTCCTTGCAGTCCACGCACGCCAAGGTGATCTTGGGGCGGACGTCGGAGCTCTTGCTGGCCACGGTGTGCCTTCTTCCTGCTTGCGAAATCTCGGTGTTGCGGGTGTGGATGCTGGTAGCGGGGGCGGGGCTCGATCCCGCGACCTCACGATTATGAGTCGTGCGCTCTAACCAGCTGAGCTACCCCGCCTCGGTAAACAGCCGCGCATCCGCGGCCATTCCCTGAGCCCCTTTACGGAATCGAACCGTAGACCTTCTC
>JAOPXD010000173.1 GCA_025965315.1 Marmoricola sp. | reverse complement strand
CCCGAGGCCCAGACCTCCCACATCGCCTGCTGACGATCCAACTGCATCCTGGGCGAGAACGGTTCATACGTCATCAACAACACCTGCTCAATCAATCAGGTGTTGCAACCACGCTGCGGAACCGCCTTGGGAAACTCCCGCCATCACACCAAAACATTGGTGTGGAGGCAGGAGTTCTTGTACGCCGACGACGCCACACGTCAGACGCTCGACGGCCCCCGGGCGATCGGGGCGCGCCAGTTCCGCAGGATCGCCAGCACCCGCCAGCCGAAGCAGACCGCCACCCCGGGGAGTGCGACGTACGCGAGCTCCCAGCCCTGGTCGTGGGCGAACACGGCCCAGGCGGCTCCGGCGAGAGCGGGGGTGGCGTAGAGCTCGCTGGAAAAGATCACCGGAACGCGTCCGGCGAGCAGGTCGCGGACGATTCCACCGCCGATGCCGGTGAGCATGCCCATCAGCGCGGACGGGATCGGGCCGAGCCCGAACTCCAGTGCCTTCAACGCCCCGGTGACGCAGAACAGGCCCAGCCCGGCGGCGTCGAAGATGCTCACCACCCGCTCCATCCGGCCCAGCGCGGGATGGAAGACGAAGGTGGTCAGACCGGCCGCGAACGGCACCAGCAGGTAGCGCCAGTCCGCGAGCGCTGCCGGCGGGGTCGCGCCGATCAGGACGTCGCGCAGGAAGCCGCCGCCGAGACCGGTCGCCCCGGCGAGAACCAGGACGCCGAAGACGTCGAGGTTCTTGCGGACCGCGACCAGACCGCCCGAGATGGCGAACACGAAGATTCCGACCAGTTCGAGCGTGAGCAGCAGCGGCGAGTCGTCCACCATGAGAGGAGGGTAGGGCCCCGGCGACAGGTAGGCTCGCCCCACGCAGATCGAAGGAGTCGGCAACGATGCAGCACCTCACCCCGGTGGGGCTGAACAAGGACGGCAGCAAGCTCGTCCTGATCAGCAACACGGGCGAGGAATTCGCCGTACCGGTCGATCACCGGTTCCGAACCGCCCTCAAGGGTGACAACGCTCGACCTGGCCAGCAGGAGGTGAAGATGGAAAGCGCACTCCGCCCGCGCGACATCCAGTCCCGGATCCGGGGCGGCGAATCTGCCGAGGACGTCGCCGCCGCTGCCCAGACCACCCTCGAGGCGATCATGCCGTTCGCCGCGCCGGTGATCGCCGAGCGCGCCCACGTCGCCCAGCTCGCGCAGAAGGCCTCGATCCGTCGGGCCACCGCGGAGACCACTCCGAGCGGACGCACGCTCGAGGAGTCCTCGCTCCAGTACCTCGGGTCGGTCAGCGTCCGCGTCGACGACGTCAGCTGGGACGCGTGGCGCCGCGACGACGGTCGCTGGGCCCTGGCCGCGACGTACGCCGTCCGCGGCACCGAGTACCGCGCCGAGTTCATCTACGACCAACCCGGCCGGTACGTCGTGGCCGACAACGACGAGGGTCGCCTGTTCACCGGTGAAGCCACCGTTGCGACCGACGAGGTCGCGCCGCCGAGCCGCCGGCTCTCCGCCGTACCCTCGGCCAGCGACGAGCTGCCGCTGGGCGACGATGCCCTCGAGCTGGTGCACGGTCAGGACACCCCGGCGCCGCTGGAGTCTCCGCTCGCCGAGGAGTCCGCCCGGGCCGCCTCGGAGGGCACCACCGACCTGACCGAGACCGTGTCCGCGGTCCGGCGCGCCGAGCCGCAGCCGGCTCTCGACGAGATCGCCGCGGACCATGCCGATGCCGACTGGATCTCCCGCGGCACGCCCGTCGCTCACCATCCGGCTGCGCCCGCCGAGGAGCTGCCGTTGGCGGACGAGTCCGACTCGGACGACGAGGCGCCTCGCCCCGACGAGTCCGAGGACGTCCCGCCTGCTCGCAAGAAGGGCCGGTCCTCGGTTCCCAGCTGGGACGAGATCATGTTCGGTGGCGGCAAGAACGACTGACCCCGCTGGACGAGGCGGTTACCCGCCAGTAACGTTCGGCTCAGCCCGTGACGCGAGGACGCGTTACCGGTTGAATGGATATTCCGTCAGCCAAGCAGAAGAGGCACCATGTCCTACTTCGTCACCGGCGCCACCGGGTTCATCGGTCGGTACCTCGTCACCGAGCTCCTCGAGAACCGTGAGGGCGAGATCTACCTGCTCTGCCGCGCCGGCTCACGCGGCCGCCTCGATGCCCTGATCACCCAGTGGGGCGGTAGCCCGCGCCTGATCCCGGTCATCGGCGACCTGCGGGCCGACCAGCTCGGTGTCGACCCGGACTGGATCACCGAGAACCACGGCAAGATCGAGCACTTCTTCCACCTCGCGGCGATCTACGACATGACCGCCAGCGACGAGATGAACGAGGAGCTCAACGTCGGCGGCACCCGCGCCGCGATCTCGCTCGCCGGCGCGATCGACGTCGGCGTCTTCCACCAGGTCTCCTCGGTGGCCGCCTCGGGCGACTACCGCGGCCTGTTCGACGAGTCGATGTTCGACGAGGGCCAGGGGCTGCCGTCGGCGTACCACCGGACCAAGTTCGAGTCCGAGAAGATCGTTCGCGAGGAGTCGCCGGTCCCGTGGCGGGTCTACCGCCCAGCGGTCGTCGTCGGCCACTCCGAGACCGGCGCCATGGACAAGATCGACGGCCCGTACTACTTCTTCCCGGTCTTCAAGCAGATGCGCGACAACCTGCCGTCCTGGCTGCCCCTGGTCGGCGTCGACCTCGGCGACACCAACGTCGTTCCCGTCGACTACGTGGCCAAGGCGATGGACCACCTCGCGCACCTGCCCGACCGCAACGGCGAGGCCTTCCACCTGGTCAACCCGGAACCGCAGAACACCGTCGAGCTGGTGAACACGTTCGCCGCCGCCGCGAAGGCTCCGCAGTTCGCCGTCCCGATCGACCGCAGCTTCACCAACCGGCTGCCCACTGCGCTGCTCCCCCGCCAGTTCCGCCCGGGCGCGCTCATCGGCGCCGCCCTGCGGACGGCACCCGCGCACCTGGCGCTGAGCCAGACGATCGGCCGCTTCGGGATCCCGCCCGAGGTGCTCGAGCACGCGTCGTTCCCGAGCGTCTACGCGTCCAAGTCGACCCAGAAGGCGCTCGCCGGCTCCGGCATCGCCGTCCCCGATCTCGAGTCGTACGCCGGCACCCTCTGGTCCTACTGGGAGGAGATGCTGGACGAGTCGATCAAGTCCGACCGCGCAGCGGTGTCCGCACTCAAGGGCAAGACCGTCGTGATCACCGGGGCCTCGTCGGGCATCGGCCTGGTCACCGCCGTCCAGGTCGCCAAGGCCGGTGCGATCCCGATCCTGGTGGCCCGCGGCAAGGACAAGCTCGAGGCCACCAAGGCACTGATCGAGAGCCAGGGCGGGACGGCGTACGCGTACGGCTGCGACCTCTCCGACCTGCAGGCGATCGACGCGCTGACCACAGCGCTCTCGGCCGACTTCGAGCACATCGACTTCGTCGTCAACAACGCCGGACGGTCCATCCGCCGGTCGCTGAAGCTCTCCGAGGACCGGTTCCACGACTTCGAGCGCACCATGCAGCTCAACTACTTCGGTGCGATCCGCCTGATCATGGGGATCCTGCCGAAGATGCGTCAGCAGAAGTCCGGGCACATCGTGAACATCTCCTCGATCGGCGTCCTGACGAACCCGCCGAGGTTCAGCGCGTACGTCGCGTCGAAGGCCGCGCTGGACGCCTGGAGCAACGTGGTCTCCAGCGAGCTGGTCGGCGACGGCGTCTCGTTCACCAGCATCCACATGCCGCTGGTGCGGACCCCGATGATCGCGCCGACCAAGATGTACGACCGGTTCCCGACGATCAGCCCCGGGCAGGCGGCTGAGAAGGTGATCTCGGCACTGGTCGAGCGGCCGCACGAGATCAACACCATGACGGGCAACCTGGGAGCGCTCGCGCACACCCTGGCCCCGAAGGTCGCGTTCCGGGTGCTGCACCTCGCCTACCAGATCTTCCCCGATTCCGCCGCCGCACGCGGTGACGCCACGGTGGCACCCACGAGCGAGCAGGCGATGATGGCCCGCGTGCTCAAGGGCGTGCACTGGTAGAGCTGGTGGGTCAGGCCTCCTGGTTCGGTGAACCAGGCGTGCTGGCCCATCCGGTCGCCACCGGACGGGCAGGATCGGCCACCCACTCGCTCCACGATCCCGGGTACAGCGCCGCGCCGATCCCGGCATGTGCCAGCGCCAGGATGTCGTGCGTCGCGGTGACGCCCGAGCCGCAGTAGATCCCGACCTCGGCATCACCGCCGGCCCCGGCCGCGGCGTACAGGGCGGCGATCTCGGGACCGCTGCGGAAGGTGCCGTCGGCGCGCAGGTTGGTGCCGGTCGGCACGTTCACCGCACCGGGGATGTGCCCGGCGACGGGATCGACCGGCTCCACGTCGCCGCGGAAACGCTCCGGGTTGCGCGCATCCACCAGCACGGCGCGGCGGGCGAAGTCCAGGACGTCGCCGACGTCGAGGGTCGCTGCCGAACCCGGACCAGCCGTGAACGACCCGGGATCCGGGAGCCGGCTACCGGTCTCCACCGCTCCGCCCTGCGCCACCCAGGCGCTCCACCCACCGTCGAGGACCCGTACGTCGGGGTGGCCGTGGTGGCGCAGCAGCCACCAGCAGCGGGCGGCGGCCCGGCCCTCCCAGTCGTCGTACACGACCACGGGACGGTCCGCGCTGACACCGACGGCGCGCATGGCGGCGGCGAAGGTCTCCGGGTCGGGGAGCGGGTGCCGACCGTGCTCCCCCGGTACGCCGGCCAGATCGCGATCCAGGTCGACGTACGCCGCCAGCGGGACGTGGCCGGCCGCGTACTCCTTGCGGCCCCCGGGGCCACCCATCCGGTAGCGGACGTCGAGCACGGTCACGGTGCCGTGAAGGCCGTCCAATTCGGCAGCTGTCAGCAGAGGGCTCATGGCATGATCCTCCCCGATGGCTGAACTCCACTTCTTCACCGGCACGATGGATTCCGGGAAGAGCACCCTGGCGCTGCAGACGAACCACAACCACGCCGCGCGCGGGCGGGTCGGTCGGATCTTCACGACCCACGACCGGGCCGGCGAGGCGACGCTGTCCTCGCGCCTGGGGCTCGAGCTCGACGCTCTCGAGGTCACCGACGACCTCGACTTCTGGCGCTACACCGTCGACTCACTGACCCACGGCGCCCGGATCGACTACCTGATCTGCGACGAGGCCCAGTTCTACGTGCCGCGGCAGATCGACCAGCTCGCCAGGATCGTCGACGAGCTGCAGATCGATGTCTTCGCGTTCGGCATCCTCTCGGACTTCCGGACCGCGCTGTTCCCCGGCTCCCAGCGACTCGTCGAGCTGGCCGACCGTACCCACGTCCTCCAGGTCGAGGCGCTGTGCTGGTGCGGCAAGCGCGCGACCCACAACGCCCGTACCGAGAACGGGGTGATGGTCACCGAGGGCGAGGTGATCGTCGTCGGTGACGTCGAGGACCGCGAGACCGAACCGGCGGAGGTCTCCTACGAGGTGCTCTGCCGCCAGCACCACCGCCGCCGGATGACCGCAGCACGGGCCAAGGCCGTCTCGATGGTGTCCGAGCCGCTGCCGTTCCAGTGATCGGCTGACCACTCGTCCCGGTTCAGCAGATCAGGATGGGGATCTCCATCTCGACGGCGGTCAGGGAGCCGTGGAAGCCGACGAGGGTGTTCTCGTAGGGGAAGTCGGTCATGCTGATCAGCGCGGTCTCGCCGCGGGCCGCCACGACGACGTCGCCCAACCGGGGACGGACCTGCGGGACGACGGTGCCGAACCAACCGCGGTCGATCGCCTCGTCACGAGCCAGCACCTCGGCCCGGTCGCCCAGGAACCCGCGCCAGGTCGCGAGGACGTCGTCGGTCGCACGACCCGAGCAGTACAGGTGCCGGAAGCGGGCTTCGCCGCCGATCAGCTGGACGCCCGAGCGAAGCTCCGGGTGCTCGTCGATGTCGATCCGCGCCGCGACCGGGCAGTCGATCATGCCGTGATCGGCGACCACGACCAGCCGGACGCCGGGATCCAGGGACTCGCGCAGCTGCTCGACGCTGTCGTCGACCGCGGCCAGCTGCGCGCGCCACTGCGGCGAGTCGACGCCGTACCGGTGGCCGGTCCAGTCGAGGTCACCGTCGTAGACGTAGGTGACCGACGGACTGTCCGCAGACGCAGCCACCGCAGCGGCGATCCGCTCGCCGGTCCGGTCCCCCTCGACGAACTCGGCTCCGCGGAAGCCGCTCAGGGTGAGCCCGGAGTCCATGAACTCGCGCTTGCTGACCACGGTGGCGCTGACCCCCGCGGACCGCAGCCGCGCGAAGGCGCTCGGGTTCGGCTGCCACTCCAGCGGGTCGACCACCTGCTTGTCCCAGAACAGCGCGTTCAGCAGCTTGTCGGTCCCCGGGATCCGGGAGGTGAAGCCGACCAGGCCGTGCTCGCCGGGTGTCAGCGCCGTACCGAGCGACGTCAGGCTGGTGGCGGTGGTCGACGGCACGCCCGCGACACCGGGTTCGGTGAGCAGCGCGTGCAGGTACGGCGCGTCCTCGGCATGCGCCGCCACCAGCTGGTGGCCGAGGCCGTCGACGAGCAGGACGACGTACCGGTGCGCCGGCGGCAGCACCAGACCCGTCTCGTGGAACCCGACGTCGATCCCCAGGGCGGTCGCGATCGCCGGGAGCACGTCGCCCAGGGTGCGACCGCCGTACTGCGGCTCGACGAACACCGACCGCGCGGTCCCGTCGTCCACCGCGGTGCTCAGCTCTGGGTGCTGAAGGCGAGGCTGTCGGCGAAGGCCAGCAGCCGGTCCACCGATGCCTGACCGTCGGCGGCCGAGCTGACCCGGATCGAGAAGTCGTCGGAGGCCACCACGCCGGTGTACCCGTGGTCGGCCTCGCACTGCGGGTCCGAGCAGGTGGCCGGTTCGAGGTCGATCCGGTTGATGCCGCCCCACCCGATGGTCAGCACGGCCTCAGCCGGGGCCGGGAGCTCCGCGCCGGTGACCGAGGCCGGGTTGGCGACCATCCGGTTCACCACGACCGACTTCACCTGGGAGAGCTTGACCGCCTCGGTGGACGTCGACGTGTACGGCTCGGGGAGCAGGTCGTCGGGCTCGTGCTCGTCGGTGTGGCACAGGACGAGCCGGGTCGGGGTCAGCACGACCACGGTGATGTGCCGGTGCACCTCGTCACGGTCGATCGTCGGCTCGTGGTGGACCAGGAACGAGACCACCCGTTCCCCGGCCACCGACGAGTTCACCCCGGACCGGACGACCGTCGGGTAGTAGCCGCTGTGCTCGATCGCGAGGTCGAGATCGGCGGACTGGTCCTCGGAGGTGACAGGCATGACGTCATCCTTTCACGCGTGACCGCGACGCGGCAGGCAGGGCAAAACCCCGGCACGCGCCGTCCGGGCCGAGTCCGGATCAGCTCGGGATGGTGTCGCCGGGGTGCACGTTGAGCCGCCGGGTGAACCAGTCCGACCGCGGGTCGATCACCGGTTGGACCCGGATCGCGGCGTCCAGCACCGCAACGCCGTTGGACGTGGCGTGCACCAGGCTCAGATCGATGGCACAGACCTGCTGCAGGTCGTTCTTCAGCTGCGAGACCCTGCGGAAGAGGTCCTCGACGGCGTCCACGTCGACCGGGTCGCTGCCGCGGTGCCCGAAGAGCAGCGGGGCGGCCTTGATCGACCGGATCGCCTCAGCGGCGTCCTGGCTGGTGATCGGCGGGATCCGGTAGGCCTTGTCGCCGACGAGCTCGGTGATCGCCCCGGAGATCGAGAACGAGACCGCCGGCCCGAACAGCGGGTCCTCGAGCCCGTCCATCCGCACCGGTACGCCGGGAGGTGCCGTCCTCATCACCACGAAGCCCGCGTCCGGGGTCGCGGCGAGCATCTTGGTCAGGGAGGCGAAGGCGTGCCGCATCTCGTCGGGGTCGGCGATGTTGCGCCAGACGTGCCCGAGGTCCGGGCGCTGCCGGAGGTGCTCGGCCGTTGCCTTCAGGACGACGTCCCACCCGAAGGTCTCGCCGGCAGCGATCGCCTCGTCGACGGTACTGATCTCGACGCGGTCCCAGAGATCGACGCCGTAGAGCCCGAGCAGCGCCTTGCACTCGTCGAAGTCCAGGTCGCGCCCGTCGGGGGACTCGATCAGCAGCTCGATGAGCATCCGGGTCGCGGCCTCGTGGTCGATCCCCTCGAGCACCTCGTCCTCGTCCGACTGACGGGCGAGCCAGGCCGAGTACTCCACGACGCGCGACATCGCCCGGACCGCCTGCTCGACAGCCGGGTAGGAGGGCACCGAGCCGCGACCGGCAGTGTTTCCGGCCAGGTCCGGGACCCGGAGCAGCTCGGGTACGCCCTCGCGCCCGAGGAAGGTCGAGACGATCGGCTTGTCGGACTGCTCGGCGACGGCAGCGAGTGCGTTGGCGACCTCGACACCCCCGGCGTTGAGCGGCGGGATGTAGATGGCGACGATGCCGTCGACGTCCGGGTCGTCGATGACCTTGTCGAGGGCGGTCTCGAAGTCCTCGGCGTTGGCCTCGGCACCGAGCGCGACCGACCGGGTGACCTCGAGACCGCTCGCAGCAGCAGCATCGGCAGCGAGCAGCCCGAGCGCGTCGGAGTTGCCGACCACGGCGACGCGGGAGCCCTGGGGCAGCGGTTGGTGCGCGAGCAGCTGGGCGACGTCGAACATCTCGTCGAGGGTGTCGACCTGGATCACGCCGGCCTGGCGGAACATCGCGTCGACGGCAGCCTGCGGAGCCTCGATCGAGCGCACGACGTGGCCCATCGGGACGCCCTGGGTGGTCCGGCCCGAACGCACCGCGATCACCGGCTTGCTCCGCGAGACCCGACGGGCGATCCGGGAGAACTTGCGCGGGTTACCGATCGACTCCAGGTACAGCAGGACGACCTCGGTGCTGTCGTCCTCCTCCCAGTACTGGAGCAGGTCGTTGCCCGAGACGTCAGCACGGTTGCCGGCGCTGACGAAGGTGGACAGGCCCAGCCCGCGGCCACGGACCTTCTCGAGGATGGCTGAGCCCAGCGCGCCGGACTGGCAGAAGAACCCGGCGCGCCCGCGCGGCGGCATGATCGGCGAGAGGGACGCGTTCAGCGACACGTCGGCCGCGGTGTTGATCACGCCGAGAGCGTTCGGACCGATCAACCGGAGCCCGTACGAGCGGGCCAGCCCGACCAGCCGGCGTTGCCGTACCCGGCCCTCCTCGCCGGTCTCGGCGAAGCCCGAGGAGATCACGATCAGGCCGGTGACGCCCTTGGCCGCGCAGTCGAGCACGACGTCCTGGACCGCGTCGGCGGGGACGGCCACGATCGCGACGTCGACGTCACCGGGGATGTCACCGACGCGCCGGTACGCCGGCATCCCCGCGACCGCGTCGGCAGCCGGGTTCACGACGTACACCCGGCCGGCGTAATCGCCGAGGACGAGGTTGCGGACCAGCGCAGCACCGATGGTGTCCGAGCGGCGCGATGCACCGATCACGGCAACGCTGCGCGCGGTCAGGAAGCCGGCGATCGAGGCCGCCTCGGCCCGGTGCTCGCGCGCAGCCATCACGCCCATCGCGGTGTCGGTCGGGTCGATGTCGAACTCCAGGCGCATCACGCCCTCGTCCCAGCCGCCGGTGACCCGGTAGCCCTGCTCGTAGAACACCTGGAGCATCCGCTGGTTGTCGGGCAGCACCTCGGCGACGAAGCGGTGCAGCCCGCGCTCGCGCGCCGCCTGGGCCAGGTGCTCGAGGAGCAGCTGGCCGATGCCGCGCCCCTGGTGGGCGTCCTGGACCAGGAAGGCGACCTCGGCCTCACCGGAGTCGAGAAGCTCGTAGCTCGCGACGGCCAGGATCTTCTCGGCCACGGTCAGCACGAACGCGACCCGCTTGCGGTGGTCGACGTGGGTGAAGCGCTCGACGTCGCGCTCCGACAGGTTCGGCATCGGCGCGAAGAAGCGGAAGTACTTCGACTGGTCGGACACGTCGACGTAGAACGCGACCAGCGCGGTCCCGTCGTCGACGGTGATCGGGCGCATGTGCGCGGTCCGGCCGTCCCGCAGCAGGACGTCCGCCTCCCAGTGGGCCGGGTGGTCCGGCTTGGGGGTGGGTTCGGGATCGGCCGCAGTCACCCCTGAAATGTAGCGGTCTCAGCTGACAGCGAGATGACTGGCGCGGACCCGGTACCGCAGGTGCAGCACCCGTTCGCCGCGAACGACCACGTGCGGGTCCTCCAGCAGGTACGTCGGGCCGAGTCCGGACCCGAAGTACGACCTACCGGACCCGAGGACCACCGGGACCTGGTCGATGGCGACCTCGTCGGCGAGCCCGGCCGCGATCACCTGGCCGCCGACGTCCCCGGCAGCCACCGCCACGACCCGGTCACCGGCCACCGCAACAGCCTGGGCGATCGCATCGGCGACCCCGGTGGTCACGAACGTGAACGGCGCGTCCTCGGCGTGCAGCGTCTCGCTCGGCACCCAGTCCGTCGGGGCCTGGTGGGTGACCACGAACACGCGGTCCCCCACCGAGGGCACCCCGTTCCAGCCGTTGGTCAGGTCGAAGAGGCGACGCCCGATCACCATCGCGCCGCAGGAGCGCCAGAACGGGTCGACGTACTCGAAGGAGGCCCGGCTGACCTGGAACTTCCACCCGCCCTGACCGCCGTACAGGTCCACGTCGCCGTTGAAGTACCAGTCGAACAGCGGGCCGACCTCGTCCGCAGGATCTGCGATGTAGCCGTCCAGCGAGGCGACCGCGTGCGTGATGACCGTTGCCATGTGCGCTCCTTCGTCAATCAACACCCTCTGCGAGCGTGCCCCTGCACGGCAATACCCGCACCTGTTGGGAGAATGCGCCCATGGCACGTCGTAGCGCAGCACCGCCCGAAGACTTCGAGGAACACATCGTCGACATCGATGTCGGCGACGAGATGCGGGCCAGCTTCCTGGAGTACGCCTACTCGGTCATCTACGCCCGGGCCCTGCCCGACGCGCGCGACGGGCTGAAGCCGGTGCAGCGTCGGATCCTGTACGCGATGCACGACATGGGCCTGCGTCCCGACCGCGGTCACGTGAAGTCCTCCCGGGTGGTCGGCGAGACCATGGGTCGGTTCCACCCGCACGGCGACACGGCGATCTACGACGCCCTGGTTCGTCAGGCCCAGGCCTGGTCGCTGCGGGTGCCGATGATCGACGGCCACGGAAACTTTGGTTCTCCCGACGACTCTCCGGCGGCGATGCGGTACACCGAAGCCCGGATGGCGCCGGCTGCCCTGGCGATGACGAGCACCATCGACGAGGACACCGTCGACTTCCGGGCCAACTACGACGGCCGCGAGGTGGAGCCTTCGGTACTTCCGGCCGCGATCCCGCACCTGGTCGTCAACGGTGCCGCCGGCATCGCGGTCGGGATGGCCACCAACATGGCCCCGCACAACCTGATCGAGGTCGTCCAGGCACTACGGCACCTGATCACGCACCCGAACGCGGACCTGGACGCCCTGATGCGTTTCATCCCCGGCCCGGACCTCCCGACCGGCGGCAAGATCATCGGACTCGACGGGGTCCGCGATGCCTACGACACCGGCCGCGGTTCGTTCAAGATGCGTGCCACCACCCGGATCGAGTCGGTCAGCACGCGGCGCAAGGGCATCGTGGTCACCGAGCTCCCGTACGGCGTCGGCACCGAGCGCGTGATCGAGGCGATCAAGAAGCTCGTCCAGGCCAAGAAGCTCCAGGGCATCGCCGACGTCAAGGACCTCACCGACCGCGAGAAGGGCCTGCGGCTGGTCATCGAGGTCAAGAACGGCTTCCACCCCGAGGCTCTCCTCGAGCAGCTGTTCAAGAGCACCCCGCTGGAGGACTCCTTCGGCATCAACGCGGTCGCCCTGGTCGACGGCCAGCCGCGCACGCTGGGCCTCAAGGAAATGCTCGAGGTCTTCCTGGCGCACCGCTTCGAGGTCGTACGCCGGCGCTCGACGTACCGCAGGAACAAGGCCGCCGACCGGCTGCACCTGGTCGACGGCCTGCTGCTGGCGATCCTCGACATCGACGAGGTCATCCAGCTGATCAGGACCAGCGACAACGCCGAGGCCGCCCGCGAGCGGCTGATGTCGGTCTTCGACCTGACCGAGATCCAGGCCAACTACATCCTGGACATGCCGCTGCGCCGGCTGACCCGGTTCTCGAAGCTCGAGCTCGACAAGGAGCGCGACGAGCTGCTCGCCACGATCGCCGGGCTCGACGAGATCCTCGGCGACGAGGCCCGGCTGCGCAAGGTCGTCTCCGACGAGCTCGCGGAGGTCGCCAAGACCTACGGCACCCCGCGTCGTACGGTCCTGCTCGAGGCGTCCGGGGTGGTGACCACCTCGTCGGCGACGCCGCTCGAGGTGGCCGACGACCCGTGCCACGTCTACCTGTCCTCGAGCGGGCTGCTGGCCCGGAGCACCGACGTCGAACCTCCGGGCGAGGGTGGCGCGCGGGTTCGCCACGACGTGATCGTGTCGGCGGTACGCAGTACCGCCCGCGGCGAGGTGGGTGTGCTGACCACCGCCGGTCGGGTCATCAAGCTCGGGGTCCTGGACCTGCCCACGCTGCCGAGCACGGCGAGCGATCCGAACCTCCAGGGCGGCGCCCCCGTCGGGGAGTTCCTGACCCTGGACGCCGACGAGAAGCCGCTCGCGCTCACCACCTTCCCTGGCTCTCCGGGTGCTGGGGACTCCCCCGGAATCGCCCTCGGCACCGCCCAGGGCATCGTGAAGCGGGTCAACCCGGAGTACCTGAGCAACAAGGACGACTGGGACGTGATCGCGCTCAAGGACGGCGACAGCGTCGTCGGAGCGGTCCAGCTCGCCACCGGCGAGGAGACCCTGTGCTTCATCACCGACGACGCGCAGCTGCTGCACTTCGGTGCTGCGTCCGTACGGCCGCAGGGCCGCTCGGGCGGCGGTATCGCCGGCATCAAGCTCGCGGGTACGGCGCAGGCGACCTGGTTCGGCGCGGTCGACCCCGCCGAGTCCGTGGTCGTGACGATCTCCGGGGCCAGCAGCGCGCTGCCCGGCACCGAAGCAGGCTCGGTGAAGGTGACCCCCTTCACGGAGTACCCGCCCAAGGGACGGGCCACCGGCGGTGTCCGCTGCCACCGGTTCCTGCGCGGCGAGGACACCCTGGTGTTCGCCTGGGCCGGACAGGCTCCTGCGCGCGCTGCCGCTGCCAGCGGCGCACCGGTCGACCTGCCCGAGGCCGACGGCCGTCGCGACGGCTCCGGGACACCCGGAAGCCAACCGGTCACGGCATGTGCCGGTCCGCTCGGGCACGTGGCAGGCTGACGCCATGATTCTTGCTCCGTCGTACCGGCGCCTCACCGTCCTGGTCGCCGTGACCGTCGCCCTCGCTGCGCTGCTCGCCGGTTGCGGTGGCAGCTCGGGCGGTTCCACGTCGGGCGGTGGCGCAGCGGTCGCTGCAGCACTGGCCAAGGCGAAGAAGAACTTCGACGCGGCGTCCAGCGTGCACCTGACGATGACCACGAAGGCGACCCCGACCAGCGGCGACGCCGTACTCGGCGCCGACGGGACGCTGACCCACCAGCCGGCGTTCGAGGGCAACGTGAAGGTGCACATCAGCGGCCTCACCGCCAACGTCCCGATCGTCTCGCTCAACGGGAAGGTGCACGCCAAGCTGCCGCTCACGACGTCGTACACGGTCATCAACCCGGGTGAGTACGGCGCACCCGACCCGGCCGACTTCGCCGACCGCTCCCACGGCATCTCCGGCCTGCTGCTCAAGCTGACCGGGGCCACCAAGACCGGCCAGTCGCGCAACGGCAAGACCGTGGTGACGACGTACGCCGGCACGCTCACCGGGGCGCTGGTCAAGCCGATCATCCCGAGCGCGAACGGGACCGGGACCTACAAGACCGTGGTCGGGATCGACGACCAGGGCGTGCTGACCACCCTCAGCGTCACCGGCGACTTCTTCGCCAGCTCCGGAGCGGTCACCTACGACCTGGTGTTCAGCGACTACAACAAGAACGTCACGATCTCCACCCCGTGAGCCAGGTCCGGTCCAGGCCGTCGGGCTCGAGCATCCTGCTCGCGCTCGCAGCGGTCGCGGTGGCGTTCGCCGCCGCCGACACCTACGTCGTGGTGCTCTCGCTACCCGACATGATGAGCTCGGTCGGGCTGTCGGGCGAGCAGCTTCAGCGCGCGGCACCGATCATCAGCGGCTTCCTGCTCGGGTACGTCGCGATGCTCCCGCTGATCGGTCGGATCGCCGACCTCCGCGGGCGGCTTCCCGTCCTGGTCGTCTCGCTGGTGATCTTCGGGTTCGGGTCGTTGATCACCGCGGCCGCGTACGACCTGCCGAGCCTGGTCACCGGACGCTTCCTGCAGGGCATCGGTGGTGGTGGACTGGTCCCGGTGACGCTGGCGCTGGTGGCCGACATCTACCCCGTGGAACGCCGCGGCGTCCCGCTCGGCGTCGTCGGCGCGGTGCAGGAGCTCGGCAGCGTGATCGGCCCGCTGTACGGCGCCGTCGTACTGGCCTTCGGCAGCTGGCGTGACATCTTCTGGATCAACCTCACCGTCGGACTCGTCCTGGCCGCGGCGATCTCGGCCCTCGGCCGGCAAGCCCCGCAAGAACTGCCGGTCGAGCGCAGTCGAGACCACTCCCGACCCGACCTGATCGGCCTGCTGCTCGCCGCCCTCTGGATCACCGCTCTGCTCCTGGTGATGCGCCAGCCGACGGCCCTGGTCACCTCGGTGCAGTGGGGCGGACCGTTCGTCCCGTTCGGGTCCTCGACCTCGATCTGGTGGTCCCAGGTCGGCCTGGTCGCGATCGCGCTCGGGCTGCTGCTCGCCGGCTGGCTGCTGCTCGCGCCCCGGCCGTTCTTCGCCGTCCGGGACTGGTGGGGCACCGTGAAGCAGGCCGACCTGCTCGGCGCGCTGCTGCTGGCGGTCGTGCTCGGCGGCGTGATCCTGGCGTTCTCGACCGCGAACCCGTCGATCGAGGTCCTCTCCCCCGCCGGCTCCTGGTATCTCGCGCTCGCCGCCGTCGCCCTGATCGCGTTCGGCGTGCACCACCGCCGCGCCCCCGCGCCGCTGATCCCCCGCGGCTCCTTCGTCGAGCGCCCGGCCTGGGGCGGGCTCCTGGTCAGCTTCTTCATCGGGGCGGCGTTGATCGCGGCCCTGGTCGACATCCCGGTCTTCGCCCGGGTCAGCGTGTACGGCGACTCCCAGATCAAGGCTGCGCTGGTGCTGGTCGAGCTGCTGGTGGCGCTGCCGATCGGCGCGCTGCTCGGTGGCTGGTTGCTGCGGTCCGTGCCCGCCGGCGCGATCGCCTCGGGAGGGATGCTGCTCACCGCGATCGGCTTCTGGCGGATGAGTACCTGGGGAGTCGACGTCCTGCACCACCACCTGGCGTCGGGACCGGTGCTGCTGCTGACCGGTCTCGGCTTCGGGCTCGCACTGGCGCCGGTCAACGCAGCTCTGCTCGCGACCACCGATGCGGCAGCCCACGGAGTCACCAGCGCGCTGCTGGTCGTGAGCCGGATGGTCGGCATGCTGATCGGCATCTCGGCACTGACCACGATCGGGCTGCGGCGCTACTACGCGGTCTCCGGCGACTTCCCGTCCCCGGGGAAGGTCTGCGGCGGCGGTCTGACACGCTGCGACGCCTTCGACAACCTGCTCCAGGGCGCCGGGGTCGAGCAGCTGCACGCGATCTTCATCGGAGCGTCACTCTGCGCCGTGATCGCAGGGGTGCTCGCCCTCGTACTGTTCAGGGGTGCTGCGACCCGCGGTGCTGCCACTTCTCCCCTGATCGGAATCTCCGGATGATCGAACCCGCCTGCAGCGAGGCCAGCGCGGCTGTGGACGAGCCCCTGATCGGATCTGCGCCGGATGCGGTCGCCTGGGTGTGCCTGGAGCAGAACGGCCCGTGGGGTGCGAAGGCGTGGACCAACTCGCACCTCGACCCCGACCTCGGCCGGGCGATCGAGTCCGCCGCCGGCGCCGCCGGGGTCCGCCCGTCCCTGGTCCGCCGTCCGGGTCGGCACGCGGACGCGGGGTCCGTGACCGCCCGCGAGGTCATGGTCGCGTACACCCGTCCCGGCAGCTCGTGGTTGCTGATCGGCACGATCGCCGAGCCGCAGCGGCTCCTCGACCTCGACTGGGCCGCGGTCGCGTCCGGCGACCTGGCCGGCGTACGGGCGTCGCTGCCCGAGCTGACCGTCTCCACGGTTCCCCAGCTGCTGGTCTGCACCAACGGGACCCGTGACACCTGCTGCGCCCGCCTCGGCCGCCCGGTCGCGCTGAGCACCGTGGAGTCGCACCCCGACCAGGTCTGGGAAGTCACCCACACCTCCGGGCACCGGCTTGCTGCGACCACGGTGCTGCTCCCCGCCGGCGTGCTGCACGGCAGGGTCCTCGACGGGGCCGCACTGCTGGCCGCCGCCGAGCGCGGCGAGGTCGAGCTGACCGGCTACCGCGGCCGTTCGACGTGGTCCTCAGGTGCCCAGGTCGCCGAGGAGCACGTACGCCGGACCGAGGGGATCCTCGGCGTGGACGACCTCGAGGTGCTGCCCGAGGTCGACGCCTGGTCGGTGCGCCACCGCGACGGCCGCCGCTGGTGGGTGGCCGTGCGGTCCTGGGACGACGGCGAGCGCCCGGAGTCCTGCGGCAAGGCCACGAAGCCGGTACGGCGCTACGAGGCCCGGACCGTCACCGCGAGCTGACCTCCCGCGGTGTGCGCGACGTCACCGCCGATCGCGGCCTGCTCTGCACTAACCTCTGACGCGTGAGCCCGGAAACCTCTGCTGACTTCGACGACCTGCTGGCTGCCAACCGCGAGTTCGCGGACGACTTCAAGCTGGCCGGCTTCGACGGCGTCGCCCATGCCGGGGTCGCGCTGGTGACCTGCATGGACTCGCGGATCGACCCGCTCGGGATGCTCGGGCTGCAGGCCGGCGACGCGAAGATCTTCCGGAACCCGGGCGGCCGGGTGACCGAGCAGGCGCTCGAGGCGCTCGTCCTCGGCGTGCACCTGCTCCAGGTGACCAGGATCCTGATCGTTCCGCACACCCGCTGCGCGATGGCCTCCAACACCGAGGCCGAGCTGCAGGAGCGGGTCAGCGCCTCAGCCGGTCAGGACGCCTCCTGGCACGAGTTCCACGTGATCACCGACCAGGTCGGGACGCTGAAGCACGACGTCGCGAAGGTGCTTGCGCACCCGCTGATCCCGGACACGATCCCGGTCGGCGGCTTCATGTACGACGTCGACACCGGTCTGCTCGACCGGATCGTCTGAGCTCCGCTCAGCCGGCCAGCCCGAGCCGCTCGGCACAGGCGGACAGCTCGTCGCAGGCGTGGCTCAGGTCCTGGGTGTCCGACATCGCCAGCACCACCCGGGTGGCACCGACCTCGGCCAGCCGGTCGGCACGGCTCCGATCGATCCGGGTGACCAGGTGACCAAGGCTCAGCTCCAACGAACCCGGGTCACGACCGGCTTCCTCGGCGCTGGTCGCCATCACCCGACGCAGCGTCTGGAGCTCCTCGCCGGCCACGCCGAGCGGCTGGAGGCCGTCACCGAGCCGGCCCGCGCGCCGGGCGGCTGCCTTCGTGTGGCCGCCGACGTGGATCGGGATCGAACGCGGACCGGGAGCCGGCCGGCAGACCGCGTCGGCGAAGCTGAAGAACTCGCCGTCGTACGACGTGGGCTCGCCGCTCCAGAGCGCGCGCATCACCTCGATCTGCTCGTTCGCACGACGTCCGCGGGTGTCGAAGTCGACCCCGCAGGCCTGGATCTCCTCGCGCATCCAGCCCATCCCGACGCAGAGCCGCAGCCGGCCGCCGGAGAGCGCGTCCAGGGTGGCAAGCCGCTTGGCGAGCACGACGGGATGGTGGTTCGGCAGCACCAGCACGCCGGTCGCCAGGCCCAGCGTCGAGGTCGCCGCTGCGACGAACGCCAGCAGCTCGAGCGGGTCCGGGACCGGGCAGTCTGCCGCCAGCTCGACCCTTCCGGACGGGTCGTAGGGGTACTGCGAGGAGTACTCGGCCATCATCACCGCGTGCTCGACGACGACCAGCGATCCGAACCCGCAGGACTCGATGTGCCGGGCGAGGGTGAGCATCCACTCCGGGTCCGCGGTCATGCCGCTGCCGACCGGGGCGATGACGTCGTACTCCATGGCGCTGACGGTACTGGTCAGGTGCTCGGCGGTGCGTCGTACGGGAGCACCAGGCTGAGCGGACGCGCCTCGACCATCGCCACGGTGAGCTCGCGGCGCGCGAACCGCCACCCCAGGTCGGTCCGCACGGCCTGGTCGGCGTAGATCACGTGCCAGACGAACGACCGCGACCGCGCCGAGGTGTCCGGGGCCTCCACGTGGTGAGCAGCGCAGGTCGTCCGACCGAGGGCGACCGACGGCCCGTCCGGCGTCCAGAAGCTGCCGGTGAGGTGGTGGAAGGTGCGGGCGTACGCCGTCAGCTGGCGCGCCGCCGCGACGATCGCGTCGATCCCGCTGGCCTCCAGACCCGGGTGCAGCGAGCGCGGCGGATCAGCCGTCACCAGAACCGCATCCGCGACGAACAGCGTGCCGAGGGCGTCCCAGTCCCGGCCGTCGACCGCGGCGGCGTACAGCGAGGTCAGCTGGGCCAGGTCGAGCCGATCGGCGGTGCTGAGCTCGTCGGTCACGCGGGCCTCCGGGCGGCGAGGTCCTCGGCGAGCTTCGGCGCCCAGATGACCTTGCCGCGGAAGCGGTCCGCGTCCGGGCTGGTCGCCAGCCAGGCGATGACCTTGCCCGACGCGGCCGGATCCGAGGACGGGTAGCCACCCTGCTCGGCGATCGCATCGGTGCCACCGCGCGCCAGGGCGGACTCGGTGACGACGAACCCGGGATCGACGTTGAACGCCCGGATGCCGCGGCTGCCGAGCTCCGCGTTGATGCTGCCCGCCATCCGCCCGAACGCGGCCTTCGACGAGGCGTACCCCAGCCCCCAGCCGCCCTCGCCCGGACCGGCAGGCGGGTCGTAGGTCGCGGAGCTGGAGGCCATGTTGACGATCGTGCCAGCCCCTCGGGCCAGCATCGGCTCGAGCACCAGCTGGACCAGGAGCACCTGGTTGAGGAAGTTCCCCTCCCAGCTGTCGCGCAGCGAGTCGGCGCTGAGGTCGAGGAACGCCTGCTGCGGACGGTGCACGAACGCGTTGTTCACCACCAGGTCGAGCACGTCCCAGGTCGCGTGGATGCGGGCGACCGCCGCGGCGATGCTGATCGGGTCGGTCAGGTCCATCGGGACGATCAGGCATTCCGCGCCGAGCGCGGTGACCTCCCGGGCGGTGTCCTCCAGGCTGCCCTCCACCGGCAGCAGCACGGCGTCGCTGTCGGTACCGGTGCTCGCCCGGGGCGCGATCGTGCCCTCACCCTCGACCACGGTCCGGCTCGCGACGGCGAGGTCGAAGCCGGCTTCGGCGAGGGCGAGCGCGGTCTGGCGACCGATGCCACGGGTGGCACCGGTCACCAGAGCACGTGGGCGATGGTCGGGCACGCTCAGACCAGCAACGGGTTCACCAGCGGGAAGTAGCCCGACGCGTGCCCGGTCTTGTTCGGGTGGTAGCTGTCCGAGGTCGGGTTCGACAGGCCGTTGATCCACTCGGGGCTGCCGCAGACGGCGTGGCCGACGAAGCGGCTGGTCGGGTTCGCGAAGGTGAACCCCTTGGCTGCAGCAGCCGCCGAGAGCTTGCTGTTCATCAGGTCGGCTGTCGCGTTGAGCTTGGTCTCGTCGTCCGGGCTGAAGAACGTCGCGGCGTTGCAGTCCTCGCCGTTGAAGATCCGCGGGTACCCGACGATGACCACCTTGGCGTTCGGTGCCTTGGACCTGATGCTCGCGTAGAGCGTGCTCAGCAGGCCTGGCAGGGTGTTGTTGATGTACGTCGTGGCGGTGGCGACCTTGCCGGCGCAGTCGCTGGCCCAGGCGGGGAGCGCGCACTCGGTGATCACCGAGGAGAACCCGGCGTCGTTACCGCCGACCGACATGGTCACGTACCGGGTGCTGGTCGACAGCGCGGACAGCTGGCTGCTGGTCACCGTCGCGGTGGTGGCTCCGGAGCACGCCTGGAAGTTGAGGGTGTAGCCGTGCGACTGCGCGACCAGGTACGGGTAGGCGAACGTCGAGCGGTCGCACGAGGTGCCGTCGTTGATGTAGCTCTTGGTGCCGTTCCCGGCGGAGTAGGAGTCGCCGAGGGCGACGTAGGACGGGCCGGCCGCGTGCGCCGGGACGACCGAGAGCAGCGTGGCGACGAGCAGCAGCAGCGCTGCTGAGGTACCGGACAGAGCAAGACGTAGACGGTGAGTCATTCGAGATCTCCTCGGAAGGTGAAAGGATCACCCCACGTGACCCGGCTCACACTCAAGCGGGCTGCGCACCACCTTGTCCAGAGCGGCGCGCTCAACCGATCAGCGCGGCGTGCACCGGCCGGAGCTCCGCGACCAGCTCCTCGGGCTCCGGCGCGTCCTTGCCGACCATCGATCGTCGGATCCGTACGACGTCGCGACGGCGTACCCGTTGTGCGGTCTCGTCCGAGAGCTCCGGCAGGTCGTGCAGAGCCCGTACGGCGGCGAGCTGGCGGCGCGGACGGCTGTGGTGCCGAGCGCCAGCCTTCAACGTCGGAACGAGCTGGTCGAGAGCTGCCAGGGCAGCCGGGAAGGTGCCGTCGTCATCGGTGAGCGCCCGCAGCGCCTCCGCCATCCGGCCCCGGAAGACCTCCCGGGTGCGGACCGGAAGCACCAACCAGGCAGATGCCAGCCCGATCGTCGAACCGAGCGCCACGCCGATCAGCCGCTCCCGGAGCTGTTCTGCTCCGGTCTGGCCGAAGGTTCCGTAGTAGGCGTGCAGCAACGAGAGCATCGCCGTCATGCCGGCGGCCCAGAACACGTAGCTCCAGGCCCGGAGGACGAGCGCGACCGCCATCACCGCGAACAGCACCACCAGGGTCGAGCGATGACCGGCCGGCACGTGCAGGGTCCCCACGGTGGCCGCGACCGTGCCGACGGCTGCGCCGATGCCGCGCTGGACCGCCTTGTGCGCGACGTCGCCACGACCGCGGTTGCCGGAGGCGACGATGAAGGCGGAGAGCACGCACCAGGCCCAGCGTTCGTCGAAGAGCAGCCGGCCTGCGGCCATCGCCACACCGAGCCCGACGAGCATCTGCAGCGCCATCCTGGTCGGTACGTCGACCTTCCGTCGTGACGGCCGGGGTGCACCCTCGGACACCAGGTCCTGGTCGTGCCGGGCGAGGCGCGTCACGACAGCGGTCCAGAGAACCGCGATCAACCCGCCGACCGGGGACCAGACGAGCAGGTCGCGGGTACTGCCGACGCCCGCGACCACGGGGACGGGCGTGACCAGGATCGCGAGGAACGGCAACGCTACGATCCGGCCGGCTCGCCGTACGAGGCCGCCGTACCGACGCGCGAGGATCCCGATGCTCAGCCCGATCACGAGCAGGGACTCCCCCAGCGTCTGCTGGTGGAACAGCAGCCAGGCCACCCCGGCAGCGGCGAGCGAGAGCAGGACCATCTCGAGCGCGGCTTCCAGACCCACGTGCAGACCGCGGGCGACCGAGTTGCCGAGCATCAGGCTCAGCACCACCGCCAGCACCGAGACCTGGATCGGGACCGGCGCGATCTCGCGCAGCAGCATCGTGGTGCCGAGCGAGCCCAGCACCGCGACCATGGTGGCGCTGGCACGCACCAGCGCCGATCGGAACGACTGCGTAGTAGGGCTCACGACGACCATTCTGCCCAGGACCGCTACCGGTGTCAGGCGTCGATCGTGTCCTGGTCCACCTCGTAAGCGCCCGCGACGATGAAGACCGTCGGTGCTAGGGCGCATACTTTTCGAGTGGACGTCGAACTGACCGATAAATCAAGGATACGGGCAGCCATCTATGCCCGGATCAGCCTAGATGACAAGGATGACGACGGCGAAGCAAAACGGGACGCAGTAGGTCGCCAGATCAAAGACTGTCAAGCCAAAGCAGTCGAAATGGGCTGGATCGTGGCTGGCGTCTATGAAGACAACGACGTGTCCGCAAGCAAAAACGTTCCGCGGCCTGAGTATGAGCGTCTGATGGCTGATTTTCGAGCCAGCAAGGTCAACGCGCTTGTGGTTTACGACCTTGATCGCTTGACTCGGAAACCTGCTGAGTTAGAAGCGTTCATTGACCTCACCAGCGCGCACAACGTTCTCCTCGCCAACGTGTCCGGCGACGTAGATCTCACCAACGCAAACGGTCGCATGCTGGCGCGCTTCAAGGGTGCAATCGCCCGTCAGGAGTCCGAACGGATCGGGGAACGCGTTAGACGTCAGAAGCAACAAATGGCCGAGCGTGGCATCCCACACAAAGGTCGAGACCGGCAATTTGGATACACCGAGCATTGGGAGCCGCACCCGACAGAAGCGGCATTGGTCGAGGAAATGTTTAGACGGCGTGCCGGCGGCGAGTCCACCAACTCGATCTGCACGGACTTCAATCGACGTGGCGAGACCACGGTCGCTGGCAAACCATGGGCCAGTTCCAACATGCTGAGGTTGTTCACCAAGACCACCTACGGCGGCAAGAACTCCTTCAAGGGCGAGGTGATTGCAGACAGTGCCGTCCCGTCTCTCGTTGATTGGGATTTGTTCGAAGCGGCGCAACGGGAGGTCGTTAAAGATCGAGGCGGTACGAATACTCGCCGCTACCTTCTCAGTGGCATCGCGAAGTGTCATCTGTGCCTGAGCCCAATGAAGGGCAACCCTGCAGCACACCAGTACCGGTGCAGTCGAACGTATGGGGGCTGTGGCCGCCTGTCCGTGAACATTGCCCACACCGACAAATGGATCGGCAACGCTGCGATTGACAAGTCGATCGAAGAGCGCACCAAGCGACCCCGCACCGCGGTTCGCGACTTCGCGTCCGAATTAGCGGGATTGGAGGCAGACAAGGCGAAACTGCAAGCCGGGTACGAAGCCGAGGTGTACACGCTCAAGGAAGTTCAGCCCAAGATCAAGGCCGTTATGGCACAGATCAAAGCGGTGTCCAAGGAACGCATCAAGACGATCCCCAAGAGGAACGTCATCCTCGACACCTACATGGACTGGTTCCGGATGGAACTCGGCCCAAAACGCGCCTTCGTCACGACCTATATCTCAGACGTGATCGTCTACCCCACCGACGTCAGAGGGCGGAAGTTTGATCCCACCCGCCTTGAAGTTCACTACACGGACGGCAGCGTCGAACGCTTAGACGGATTTATAGACCCCGAGGACGTCTAATAGAGAGCAAGCCGCAGGCTCCTCAACGGGATGGGTGGATCGTGATGTCTACTGTGCCGCTTTCTGAGCCCTGTTGGTGAAAGTGCTTCCAACTACGTGTGTAGGTGTACCTGACCTTGTCCACCCGGGTCGTGCCGGCTTGCTCTGGCCTAATGACCAGGAGGATGTATTCCTTCGGCGGCCAGCCTTGGGCCCAGAGCAATCTGGTGCCGTTGGTGATCGTTCGAAGCGACGTGCAGTAGTCACTGATCTTGGTTTGGTTGTTTTCATTGACCGCGCCGATCGGATCTGAGCCGGAGCGTCTGTCGCAAATAGCCAATGTCGCCGTCGATTTGGCGGTGTTGGTGGTCATGTGGGCCACGGCAGATTTGAAGGTCAAGGTCTCGGAGTCGTTGCCATGAACGTCAGGCAATGTGATCCCGGAGTACATCGTTGCTCGCGCCAGGGGTTGGGGATCTGCGGAGAAGTTCATCCCAGTTTCACTGCCAAGAAGTTTTGGATGGCTCCACCACATTAGTCCCCAGATGAGTAGACCGATGAGGACGAGCCCGAGGATGCCAGCAACGAGTTCAAGGCTGATCCGGGTCCGGGTTTGAGACTTCGACGGATCCGTAGGCTCAGTGATCATCGCCGAGTTGGACATGTCGAGGATCATCCTCCAGATCGGATCTCGACGTCCATCACTGACCTATAAAGGTTTCCGCGTCCTGGACTCAGATCTTGGCTGTCCGCGCACTATTCTTGACCCCATGACGGTCCCACGATTGAAGTCCGCGCTCTACCTGATCTCGGACGTTGCTGCGTTGCTGTTTGCTGCCGTCTTCACCCTGTCGTTGACGTTCACGGCGATGGACCGAGTCCACACTTTGCCGTTCCGGATCTTTGGGCTCTGTCTTGCTTCTGGTGGTCTCTATCTCACTGTGCGCGGTGTGCTCAATCTCTGGAACAGAGTCATTGGTACTCGGTCCCCCAGAAACACCCCTGAGAAGCCCACAATCGCTCTCTAAATTACGAACAGGTTGAAGGTGGACACCAGTGCCACTTTTGCTTTTTAGAATTTAGAGGGCCTCTGAGGGCCTCGGCGTCCATGAGGGGCAATAAAGAGGATATTTACTAAATGCCTGCTTCGCGACATTAGCACCAAAAGTGTGGTATGATAGATTTATCAGTTCGTTGGATATGAATGAATGCCTCAGTTTTGTCTTGTTGATCAATAAGAACACCGCCCGGCAGTTGCGCATATCCCGCACTGCCGGGCATTTCTTGTTTGGCGACTGGTGGGGTTGAGGAGTCCATGTCTCCCTCAGCCTCGGAGAGGTATACCGGCTAGTCAAGCGGGACAGTAGATAACTGGGTAAGCAAGTTGAAGTGGCTCGACGATTTGATCCACCGGGTAGTGCATGGGAACCGGTTGGGGGAGGTTCAGGGTCATGGATGCGTCATAACACTTGCCAAAGGGGCTGTCTTCATGTGGGAGAGCACGCCGCCAGCAGTGAGACCGGTTGAACCTCTGCGAGTTGTGAAACTCGCCCGCTGAAACATGCGGCCCATGCTGAGCCCTACCCAAATACATCAATATAAGGTCGTTGAGTGGTCGTCTACACATCGTCATGAACAACTTGGCTAGGCATACAAAGTAGAGAAATTTATCTACGACCGGCGAAGCCGGACGACCGGACTCCCAGAATCGTCCCGATGAAAAAAGGGACAGCAAAAGTTAGGAAGAACATGAAGTACACCCGGCTCTGCCGGGACAGACGCCCAAGGTCGCCTGTTGGGAAATTCGTACATGAACAAGAAATAGAAAGTAGGCGATGGGGTCGGACGCAGCGAAGCGAGTTCGGATCCATGCCCCGGCGGAGCCGGGGTGTACTCAACATCTTTCTATTTCAAATGACCTAAATCACAATTATGAACGCAAAGGGGGTGATTAGATGTCAGAAGAGACAAAAGATTCAGAACTGTTTATAACGTTCTCGATCAAGTACACGGGCCTATATGAGATTCCAGAGATGGTTGGTACCGCGGTCGAGTGGGACTTACATGAGAACTATGTGACGGCTCTTCAACTATCCGACCTGCGGGTTATCGCTGTGACGAAGACCCGTCCGAAGAAGGATGCGGCCTGACCATCATCAGGAGATGTCATGATGAGCATCAAAATGATGACCCGGCGAAGTATGTGAAGACATGCCTCGCCGGGTCTTCTGCATATCCGGTGAAGAAGACGACGTCCTTGACTGCGTTGATCTCTAATAAGGACCTGCCAAGGGTGGTCCAAGGATTACCTAATGCTGACTGGACGCAGTGCTTGGCCGAGATCTCATTGACCTGAGCACCTGCGTACCCTCGACATGTGTTCAGACGATCTCGGAAGTCACCACCCGCTTCGAAGGGTCGGGCTGTGCTGAACGTGACGATCAGTGTTGCGGCAAATGGTTTCGCACTGTTCGTGATCGCTCGAAACCTCTCCGGCAACTCTGGTTGGGTGCTGGCCCTGATGATCCTGCTTGTGGTCATGTTCGGAATCTTGACGGCATTGCGCGCAGCCGTCCTGTTCGCGGTGGTCACCGATTGGGAACTGGTTGAACCACCTTCGAGCCCGATGAACACCGAGAAGCCGAGAATCATGTCGATCAGTAACGCGCCAGTGACGCCGGGTTGGCGAACCGTAGGCATGTGCTCAGATGGCGCCACTTACGACCTGGATGGAATCAATCCGTGGGACTACAACTGGGTCTCACAACATGAATCGATTCAAGTGGCGCATCCCCAGTACCCGCATCAGCGTCACACTGCTGCCGTGTGGGTGATTCAGACCCCGGACCGAGTCGTCAGATTTGCTGCAGGCGAGATGTCGAACAATGCGTGGGCGTTCTTCCTGCCGACAGGGTGATCACATGCGGCGGTACATCTGGAAGTTCACTCCAACACCGTTCAGATATCTCTAACGCCAGATCGCCTATGTCAATGATGACCATACGATGACTATGCTCCGAGAACACGCTCATAACGGTACTGATACATCATATTCAGTGTCGTTTTAATGAATTTTGAGCGTGTTTTGTCAGGAATCTGACCAAAATTGGCACATTTGCACTATTTGAGGGCTGTATCGACTCGTTTTGAGCGCTGCGTGTCCTAACGACCATGGTGTCTATAGGCACGAAGCCATTCAGGTTCCCGGCTCTTGGATGGAGACAGGAACTCCTTAATTGACCAGCCCCCTGAGCCGACGAACATGGCGTCAAGTGTGAAGATCGCAGTCTTGAAAGGGACACTCGTGGCATTCGGCCAAATTTGGTAGATCAGAAAGAGCCCACTGATCGAGAGCCCGCCGAAGATCGCGGGGAAAGCCGCGTAGGAGTACGAGATGTAGAGATCGAACATTTCACGTCTGATCGCCAACCGTCCTCTGAGAATCTTCCAGCCGGTGCGAAACCGCCAGTCCATCAATGCCTCAAAGATTGTGAAACCGATGCATGTCGGAAGGGCCCAGCCGGGGACGACAGGACCGTTGCTGATCGCGGTCGCGATCAGGACACTCACGAAACCTTCCCTCTATAGCCGACCTGACCGACGCGATCACAACGCATGATCAGCGTCTAAGGCCAGATCAGCGATGCGTAGGACGAGCAGGTAGTAAGGCCGTGCCTCGGCAGGAAACGCATTGATCGAACGATCTAGTTTGTCGCGTGCCTTCTGAAGTCGGGCTCGATGAATGCCGGTCAGGTCACCCTCACTCGCCATCAAACCGTAGCCGTAGATGTCAGCATCGATCAGGACGCAATCCACCTCGCCATAGCCTCCCTTTTCAATCGAAGGGAACGGCTCCTTCATATGTGCGGCCATCGCTGCCAGCAAGTCAGTGGTCATCAGATCGATTCACCAGCGAAGACGCTTGGTTCACGTCGATAGCGCGTGCCGCGATCTCGCGCAAAAGTTGAGACTTACCGACGTTGTTCCCGCCAACGATGCATGTGACTCCAGAGCGAGGCAACGCAACTTCATCTCCACCGCTGACCCGGAAGCCGGTAAGGCGAACTTCAACTATCGACATCTTGAAAGCGTCTCACCTCAATGGCTCGGATTGTGAGCACCAACCCGAAGTCCCGCTACGGAAGGTCAGTTGCGCCTGGACCGAGTTCGAATGTAAGGGCTGAGCCGTCGCGCCATGACAGCAAATCCGACGGCGGCAAGGAAGAGTCCCGTTGGCACCAGCACATCAGTCGTGGTCGAGAAGTGAACTGACACTGAGTTCTGGTCCTTATTGGCGGAACTCACGATGCTGCCGACGCCCACCACTGCTGAGTTCAGGGCAAGCGATGCAAGGACACCGAACTTCATTCGTCGCCCTAATGATGGATCAGCACGGGACGGCACGAAGACCTGCACCAGCCCACACACGCAGGCAAAGATCGCGATCAACGTCAGGAACACAATGTGATTCTCAGGGCCATCGCCGTCGTAGTACGAGAACACGAACAAGATGAAGTAGGCAGGCAATCCGAGCACGACGTTGACCGCGAACGTCGGCACGAATGCGAGGACTGAGTACATATTTCGACTTTGTCAGCATGCACCGGCGTTGCCCTGAGTACGTGGGCTCAGGTTCCTGCGCCATGTCGGTGTTTGGTGACGATGAGCAAGACCTCTGTCTCAACGGGTCGGACTTAACCTCTCCGATGCGACGATGGCCCACATGACCAACGAACCCGGTCGCACCGACCGAAAGTGCGCCGTAACGCTGAATGGTCGGACGAGTATGGAACTGAAGGTGTTGCCGACGAGGGAGCCAGTAGAACAAGAGATCGCCGGCTACCTTGACCGCCTGAACGGCTCCACCCGGTACTCAATCAACTTGTGGGAACTACCGCCAGCAACCACGTTCGAGCGTGTGAATCGCAAACACTGGCCCGAGCACTACATACAGGCAGCAGGGTCCCGGGACCGCATGACCGTGGAGATTCGCATTCCGGACCAACGCGCACACAAACATTTCGTAGTTCGAAAGAGCGACACCATCGCCCCGTCACCGACCGAGGAAATCCGGTGGGACACTTACTCAACGCTCGTATACGACGTCGAAGTATTCACCGCTGCCGAAGCAGTTCCGCTGTTCCTCTCGTACTGGCAAACCGGAGACATCGCGAGCCAATACCGCAGACGCGAACTGGACATGCAGAACCAAGACCTCGACTGACTAGAAGTCGATGCGTGTGCTCGGTTGCTGACAGGTCACTCCGACCCGAGCCCCACCCATTCGCTATGTGACTGGGATCCATCGAGCAAACACGCCACCTTGAACGCCCGAAATATCCTTATTGTGGACGTAGCATCTTGGCCATGAACTCGGACATGCAACAGGCACTTGCGTGGATCATCTGGGCCAGTGTGGGGATCTACGTGGGCCACGGCATCGGCTACCGCAAGGGCTACCGGCGAATGGCTGCACGCTGGAATGCTGAACGCGAACGCTTCCACGCAGAAGTAAAAGCCAAGGTTGAGGCCAACATCGAAGCCGAATGGAATCGACGCCTTGAACAGGGTCCATCGCTCTAAGTCCGGAACAAGGTGGACAGCCGCGTTGGGAGTCGTTTCGTCGGTCAGTGCGGAAGCCCAGCAGGGACCGGTAGACCGAGGAACATCAGGAACTTCGAAACCTTGTTCTCGACGTAACCTGCATCGTCATCTATCCCGGTATCGGCTGACTCATCATCCATGTCGTCCTGTGCCAACCAACCCTGGATCTGATCAGGTTGAGGGCCGACGTTCCCGAGTACCGTCGCTACCCAAGCGGCCAAACCCGTCGCCTCGGTTGCCACGTCAGTTGGTATCGACGCAATTGGATCTTCGAAGTAGGTGCGTGGTGTGTCACCAAGGAATGCGATCCCGGTACCCGGCTCGTACGGCGCATAGACCAAGACCGCGAAGTCACTGTCATGAATCTGGACCCAAAGCGATGGTGGGCTGAGCCTTCCCGCAGGCACCTTGTCCGGATCGACTTCGTACCAGTCGCTGCCGTCATATACGTACGTGCCGAAGAACCCCATGCGGTGGAATCTAGTCCGAGCGACGCGTCAATGTCTGGGCCACCGGTCGAACATCGGGTCTCCGACTGTGAGCAATCCCTGCACTAGCGGTCACGACGCGACGTTGCCTTGGCCTTTAAGAAATCGGCTGTCCAAGACGCGAGCATCAGAAAAACCGGGGCGAGTGTCAGTCCCGGCTGTGTGAAGTGCAGGATCACCGTCAGCGCGACAGTCAAGACGACGGAGCCAAGGTAGTAGAGAACCTTCCGCGTCGTCACACAGCGCCTCCTTGCCTGCTTAGCGGATGACAGCGACAGCCATAGCCACGATGACCACAGTCATTGCGGACATGAAAACCATGAATGGCTTGGCAATCTTCTGTATCTCTTCTTTGCCGCTCGTTGGTGTCGGCTTCCCACGCCGAGGAACCATCGTCCTCGGTCCATCAACCTTAAGAACGAACCATGTCAGGGCAGCCATGACAGCGAGAATGCCGATGACGGTCCACAAGAGCGTCATGGTTCTAGTCCTTTGAACTGCTTCCGCTTGATCCGGATGACCCACCTGATGCCGATAGCAAGCACCAGCAATATACAAACACCGACGACGGCTATTCGCACTCGGTCGCCGTTGTGGTCACCGGCTACACCCAGTAGCAAGAGTGCCGCACCAAAGCCAAGCATCAACCTCTGCCCAACCGCTGCTTGGCGCAGATAGGCCCGTTCGCTTTCAGGTTGGCGATACAGCGTTGCACGCCGCAAAATATGGTCCTCAGGAAGTCGCTTCCCGAGGTAGTGGTCTACGACGAGCAGGACCATGCTGATTGCGAAGACTGCTCCCGCTATCGCCAATGGCATCGGTTGGTCTCCGCTCTAGTGCACGATGGCGACGGCCATCAAGATCAAGACGACCATCATCAAGCCCATGATCATCAAGAACGGTTTGGCGATGTTGTCGGCTTGGCGTTGACGACTTTCAGGGGTGTTTGGACCATTTCGAGGCGCCAGCACCGGAGCAAGCACCTTCGCGGTGAACAGGCTCACTCCGCCAAACACGACGACGGTCCCGAGAATCGCCCCAAGCAACTTCATCGCGATCCAATTTCAACGCCTTGTGCCCGACGCAGCCATAGAACAATGAGCAGGATCGCCGTAGCCGCACCGAAGCACGCCAACGATTCGCCTTTGTTCCCCTTGCTGAGCGTCACGACCGCCTCGATCAATAGGGCCGAACCCGTGAACCCGAG
The DNA here is from genome assembly GCA_025965315.1 of Marmoricola sp. Classification (GTDB taxonomy): domain Bacteria; phylum Actinomycetota; class Actinomycetes; order Propionibacteriales; family Nocardioidaceae; genus Marmoricola. The sequence goes on along the minus strand of JAOPXD010000173.1, from coordinate 30,966 downwards.
ACCCCAGAGATAGAGCGCCATGACCGCGCGCTTTGCAGGCGTACTCGCGGCTGTTCGACCTTGGGACCTTCGTCTTCGAGCAGCAACTTGGATCGCGACCACGAGCGCAACAATGACAACGAGCAGAAGAACCGCAGTGGCGTGGCCGCTCAATGGTTCAGCCCGTTCGACTTGCCGCCTTGGAGCCGACTCAATCGCGGAACCAGCAGGGCGACGGCTGCGATGGCCAGTACTCCACCAGTGATCAGATGACCGTCCGTGAACGCCATCAAGCAGAATCCTGCTAACCCCACACTCATGAGGGTGAATGCACGAGCGCGGTTGGCGCTCTTCTTCTCAGGTGTCGGCTCATCGATTTCAGCAAGCGGCATCTTTCCGGTTCGCATCTTGTGTAAGCGAATCTCTATACGTGCACACACGAAGGCCATGAGTGCCGCGATGAGCATGAACCCGGACGCCAGCGACTTGGAGCCGTCGAACCAAATCGCGACGACCAGCCCAAGAGAGACGATCAACATGCCGTACGCGAACAGCCGAGCCTTGATCCGGTCTGCGGGCATGAACTGCCGCGGCATGGCGCCTCCTCATGCTGGATCAGGAACAGGTACCCACAACTTCTGCGCCTACGCCTAGCGTCGCGAAAGGTCCGGTCCCTGGCGTCTCACAAACGTTCGGTTTCGGACACTCTGCCGGCAGTACCGATTCGGAGACCAATCTGCGTCTCAAAACCCGTGTACGAAATAGGTGTCGCACAATTGCGCCCAATTACGAGTTCTGCAACAATTTTCCCTATGACAAGCACGCTGACCAGCCACGGCGCACTGATCGGATACGCCCGAGTCTCGACTTGGGAGCAGAGTCCTGAACTTCAACTCGATGCCCTCTCGGGTGCTGGTTGCATCCGGATCTTTGAAGAGACCGCATCGGGTACTAAGACAGATCGTCCGCAGTTGTCGGCAGCGTTGGACTTTGCTCGCGAGGGCGACACCATCGTGGTTTGGCGTCTTGATCGTTTGGGCCGTTCTCTCAAACATCTGATGGAGACGGTCACCATGCTCGGTGACCGGGGTATCGGCTTTAAGTCGCTCCACGAGAACATCGACACCACGACATCAACAGGACGACTGGTCTTCCACATCTTCGGAGCACTGGCAGAGTTCGAACGAGATCTCATCGTTGATCGCACCAATGCTGGGTTGATGGCAGCACGTGAACGAGGAACCAAGTCCGGTCGCAAGCCTTCGTTAACGCCAGATCAGATCAACGTCGTCCGACTCATGCACTCGCAAGGGCAGCACACCGTTTCGGCTATCGCTGACGTAGTCGGAGTCAGTCGAGCAACTGTCTATAGGTGTTTGGACGTTTCGCGGGTGTGACCCAAAACCTGATGGGCGTACTCCGGAAGGTGCACTTCGGCTGCCCGCTGAGTTCCTTTGACCATCCCAACGAGGTAGTCCATCGAGTGAAACTCAGCCACTGTGTCCGCGAGGAAGGCCGGAAACTGATGGGACTCGGATCGGTATACGACGCCGTCAACCTCATGGGTACTTACGGTCACGATGTCGCTAGGTCCAGTCTTCTGTGGACGGACATCGACCTCGATGCCCTCGTCTCGGAGTCGGTCGCAGATGTGCCCGGGATTAACGACGACGAGGATTTGTAGACGGTCATGGAGGATGTCGAAAACGGCGCGCCGAGGGATGTTGTAGAGGAAATACGGAAGATGGGCTCTGGTGTGCGTGGTCTCGCGATCCGGCACGAGCATGAGAATGACCGCCCGTTCCTCAACAACCTTCGACTGGCTGAAACGCCCAACGATGGTTGCGAGAATGTCGGTTTCCTCAAGCACCTTCGAATCGAACGGCTCCGTCGAGTAGACGACTAGGTAATAAAATCCGTCATCGACAAGTGCGCCCGCCCAGCCAGCAGATCGTGACTGGCGGATCAGGCGACGCAGGGTTTTCCAATGCGATTTGGTCGAGAGCGTGACCGTGAGATTGAGCGTCGGCTGTTCGAGACCTTCAATCAGGCCGTTTGAGGCGGTTCCCTTGATCAGGGCCTGGCGCATGCGGTCTGCCTGACGCTGTATCCGGTTGATTGGTGGCGGATTGGCAACGTCGATGCTGAAGTCGCGCTGCTCGGACAACGGAAGGCCAGTATCTGGATCGATGTTCCGTTGAGTGAGAACCATGATTTGGGCCTGAACTTCTGTCATACCGTCGTCGTGAGGTGTCTCTCTGAGAACTTTCGTCTTGACCTCGATAGTGACATATTCCGGTTCGCGTCCACGGCGGATGAAGGTGACATCGCCGATTCGCAGGCAGTCAGTGATGTCGTGCAGCAGCGGAAATCCCCAGCCCTTGTTTGACAGCCCTTCGGCAATCGCGATCACGCCGTCCATTCCGCGGTCCCGCTTGCCGATTGGAACAGAGTCGTTTTCGCTATGGGCGCTGATGAACTGTCGATCATTGTGGAGTAGAACATGCGCGATCGCATCGCCAAGTTGGCGAGACGACCATCGCGCACTACGCAACCGCTCCAATTTGGTTTGGTCGCGCTTCGTCTTCGGGAGCGCCTTCACATTGGAGATGGCTTTCTGAATCTCATGTTGCAACGTCAGCAGGTCTACTTGAAGGCGCCACAGGTCATCGACGTTCACCAGATCGAACTTGAGCAGGCGCTGAGCAAGACGCTCGACTTGGCGATGTTCCTTCGAACTCACCTCGCGGGACCTCATTGCTCTCTGTGATCGTCGATCAGACCTCAGTAGTACTTTCACCCACAGGGAAATTCTCTACTCGCATTGATCAAGGCGCTTGTCCAACCTCGCCGCCTACGTCTACCGCCGCGTTCGCCGCGATGCTGACATGTCGTTAATCAGCCGACCGATCAGGTTCACGATCATCACCGTGCCGAGAATCATCAGGCGGATCGTCATGAACATGAGCCGGATCGTCAGGCTGATCGCCATGAAGAACAGAGAGAAGATCGCGCCCACGTTCGGGAGTCTGGCAGTCGCGTGGATCTGGCGCTAGGACCTGACTAGGGCATCGGTGCAGATCAAGGTTGTACTCACCGTCCATCCCCGTTCGCTTCGTTCTGGTGGAGCCGTTCTTGGGTGCTGACGAGATCGGCGTGAACCCAATGGATCTGCACTGACGTTCCGGTGTCATTCACGGTGACGACTTGCCCGTACCACTGACCCAACACGGGATCTCGCACCCAACCAACCAGGAACGCTGGTTTGCCCGGTAGACCGCTGTACGGATCGCCGTGAACAAAGGCGTGCCGCACCTTCGGCTCGACAGTGGGCGTCTCCATTGGAGGCACTCGTTGACCTGCCGGTGGAGCCTTCGTCATGTCGTTATTAGAACACGTGTTCGAACCGAGGTGCCGTGCGCTACTCGGGCTTGAAGTCCTGACCTGGAGCGCCAGTCGTGAACAAATCGGCAATCTCAATGCCAAATGCAGCGGCGATCTTCGCGATGACCACCAATGACGGATTCCGATGGCCAGACTCGATCTGGGAGACATAGGAGCGGTCAAGGTTGGCTCGGTCCATCAGATCTTCTTGGCTCCAACCACGCGCTGACCGCAACTTCCTCACGCGATCGCCGAACGCCCTCTGGATTGCAGATTCCGAGAAGGAACGTAGGTGTTCGACCACTCATTGAGCGTGATGATTCCTGTCCACGATTGCTGTAGACAACTGTCAACAGTTCGGCAAGGGTTGTGGTTGGTTGTCGATGCCTTCCTCATGTCGAATCATCACCCGTGCCGTGACTTTTGCGGCTTGAAGTGGGAGAAACCCCTTGCGCCGAACCGCCGGTGTCACCGTTGCCAGCACCCTACTAATTCTTGTTGCCGGATGCGGGGGTACTGGCTCAGGTCAAGTGTCGAAACCTCATCTGACACCTGCCGAGAAGATCAAGTCAGTCGCGACCAAGTGTCAGAACGACAACGTGAACATGGACCTATTCGCTGGCACCTTGAAGATCCACGAGGACATCTCTCAACAGGTTGGGGCAAGCGACGGATTGAACACCGCAGATGTGGCCATGGCTCCCTACAACGCAGTGAAGTGCATCCTCATCGGCCTGAACATCTCCGGGGCAGAGGACCGAGGAGCGTGGTTTGCCGACAACGCCAACATCGCCATGGATGACGTGACCGCCGAGCAACCGTCACACATCACCCTGAACGGATTCGACTTCACGACCGTCGCGCACGCCAACGGAGGCTTCGAATTCTCTGTTGCTCCCGCATCTAACTAGTCATTCGACAAGGAGGCTTCGATGGCACTGGGTGAATCGCAACTGTTCTGCCCAAACTGCAACAGGCCAGTTTTGTCCGTCCGAGCGGGTCTGGCCAACACGGCCCACTGCCCCAACTGCGGTTACAAGTTCAAGATGAAGGACTACTACAAAAGCGTTCAACTCATCAAGGACTGGCAGGCACGTCGCCGGCAGTAGCACGGACCGCAGAAAATGGGCGCACTAAAAGTTAGGTCATGTAGGCGTCAGATCTGATCTCGACTGCCTCCGAAAAAATTCTATGCAAACGGATCTGAAATGAGTTCCTAGATAACAACGGCCTTCACCGCGCAGGCGAGACGCGATCGAAGAGCGAGGGAGGACAAGGCTCTTACGCTTGGTTCATGACCACAATCCATCTGCACGAGTCATCCGATCCCGAATCCGTGGCGCGCATCCTCTTCATCAGCGGCACGGTATCCGTAGGCGATGAGTACGAACACGACGGTGCGGTCTATAAAGCGACAAAGCCAATTTTCGCCCTGAACAACCGGACGGGCGTGTCGGATGTAGTCAATTGGGAGTATGTCCCGATCTGATTCACCGCACTTCTCTAACCGACGTCCGAGGGAATACGGCAACCGTGACGATGATGCGTTCGGGATTGATCGGGGTTCTCCCGACGATCTCGAAGTGATGTTGGTGCTCGAACGGCACATCGAGCAACTTGCAAAAGCGGTGGTCGAGCAGATCGTCCTCGCCCGCCAACCCTTCGGCAGAATCAGCCCAGACGCTGACCACGGAACCGTCGTTGAGCACCACGTCCCAACGGTTCGGCTCGCAGACCTCTGATGCAACGGCCATCAGAAGTCCAAGTCGTCCTCGGTCATATGGCCCCCAGCACCCACGATGAAGTCCTTCCGCGGCGCGACGTCAGCCCCCATCAGCAGCTCGAACACCGCAGCTGCCTCGGCAGCATCGTCAGCGGTGATCCGGCGCAGGGTCCGTTGGCGCGGGTCCATCGTGGTCTCGGCCAGCTGGTCGGCGTCCATCTCGCCCAGACCCTTGTAGCGCTGCACCGGGTCCTTCCAGCGCACGCCCTTCTTGGTCAGCTCGGCGAGCTTCCGCTGCAGCTCGGGGTCGGAGTAGGTGTAGACGTACTTCTCCATCCCCTTCTTCGGGTTGGAGAGCTCGATCCGGTGCAGCGGCGGTACGGCGGTGAAGACCCGTCCCTGGGTGACCAGGTCCGGCATGTACTTGAAGAACAAGGTGGCGAGCAGGCAGCGGATGTGCGCGCCGTCGGAGTCCGCGTCGGCCATGAAGATGATCCGGCCGTAGCGAGCGGCATCGATGTCGAAGGTCCGGCCCGAGCCTGCGCCGACCACCTGGATGATCGAGGCGCACTCGGTGTTCTTCAGGACGTCGGCGACCTGGGCCTTCTGGACGTTGAGGATCTTGCCCCGGATCGGCAGCAGCGCCTGGAACTCCGAGTTGCGCGCCAGCTTCGCCGTGCCCAGTGCCGAGTCGCCCTCGACGATGAACAGCTCGGACCGCTCGACGTCGTTGGACCGGCAGTCGGCGAGCTTGGCGGGCAGCGCCGAGGACTCGAGCGCGTTCTTGCGGCGCTGGGTGTCTCGTTGCTGCCGGGCGACCAGCCGGGTCTTGGCTGCCCCGGCGACCTTCTCCATCACCAGCTTGGCCTGGGCCTTCTCGGCCCGCTTGGTGCTGGTCAGGAAGTCCTTGAGGGTGCTCGAGACCACCTTGCGTACGACGGAGCGCGCGGCCGGCGTACCGAGGACCTCCTTGGTCTGGCCCTCGAACTGGGGCTCCGCGAGCCGGACGGTGACCACGGCGGTCATGCCCTCGAGCACGTCGTCCTTGATCACGTCGGCGTCGTTGACCTTGAGCACCCGGGAGGCACGCATCGAGTCGTTGAACGTCTTGGTCAGCGCGGCCTCGAACCCGGAGACGTGGGTGCCGCCCTTGGGGGTGGCGATCACGTTGACGAACGAGCGCATCTCGGTGTCGTAGCCGTCGTTCCACCGCAGGGCGACGTCGACCATCAACTCGCGTTCCACGTCCTGCGGCGTCATGTGACCTTTGTCATCCAGCAGCGGCACGGTCTCGGTGAAGGTGTCCGAGCCCTGCAGCCGGAGGACGTCGGTGACCGCCTCACCGGTGGAGAGGTACTCGGCGAACTCGGAGATGCCGCCGGCGTGCTTGAAGCTCTCGACGACCGGCTCGGGACCGCGCTCGTCGCGGATCACCAGCTCGAGCCCCGGCACGATGAACGAGGTCTGGCGCGCGCGCCCGATCAGGCCCTCGAGCTCGAACCGTGCGTCCTTGGTGAAGATCTGCCGGTCCGGCCAGAACCGGATCAGGGTGCCGGTCGCATTCTTCGCAACGCGCCTGCCCTTGCGCGACAACCCGGACCCCGGGGTGAAGGCCGCGTCCGGGCCGTCTCCGGCGAACGTGCCAGGGACCCCGCGCTGGAAGCTCATCCCCTGGGCCGAGGGCGATCGCTCGACATCGATGTCCATCCGCGAGGACAGCGCGTTGACGACCGAGAGGCCCACGCCGTGCAATCCCCCCGTGGCGGTGTACGAACCGCCGCCGAACTTGCCGCCGGCGTGCAGCTTGGTGGCGACCACCTCGACACCGGGCAGGCCGGTCTTCGGCTCCTTGTCGGTCGGGATGCCGCGACCGTTGTCGTGCACCTCGACCGAGCCGTCCGGGTGCAGCAGCACCTCGACCCTGGTGGCCGCACCGGCCAGCGCCTCGTCCACGCCGTTGTCGATGATCTCCCAGAGGCAGTGCATCAGTCCGCGGGTGTCGGTCGAGCCGATGTACATCCCGGGACGCTTGCGGACCGCGTCCAGTCCTTCGAGGACCAGGAGGTGCTGGGCGTTGTACGTGTTGTCGATCTTCTTGTCCCTCACTGGTGGCGCGATGACCGCCCGGGCAATCCGCCACGTGGGTCTGCTCCGAAATCTACAAGGAGCCGTCCCCACAAATTCAGCGCAACACCGGGGGCCGGTTGCCGATGAATTTCAGTGGAGTGGGTCACACTCATTCCACTGCTCGTCTCAGCGGCTGGCAAAAGCGCCTGGCGGGAAGCAAATGCCATGGTTTGATGTTGAGCCCGATGAGACTCGGCGGTGGGGGAACTTCTCCCCGGCTCCCCGAGTTGAACAGGCGAGATGGACAGAGAGAGAGGCCACCGTGACTACTGCGACAGCCACCAGTGAGACCCCGTTGACGGCGGTCGACCGATGCGACCGATGCGGCGCGCAGGCTTACCTGCGGGTATCGCTGCAGGCCGGCGGTGAGCTCCTGTTCTGTGCCCACCACGCCCGCGAGCACGGTGACAAGCTCCGCGAGATCGCCTCTCACGTGCACGACGAGACCGGCAAGCTCGCCGACGTACCGGCCACCACGACCGACAGCGAGAGCTGAGACGCCAAGACGTCTGCGATGCCCCGGTCTACCGACCGGGGCATCGTTGTTTTCCGTCCCGCTCGCCTGAAGGAGTGTCGTGACCGTCCTCCTGTCCCTGCTGGCCGCCGCCTGCTACGGGCTCGCCGACTTCATCGGCGGCGTCGCGTCGCGTCGATCCTCGGTCTGGCCGGTCGGCCTGCTCGCGTGCGGTGGTGGCCTGGTGGGCTCGATCGGCATCGCCCTGTGCACCAGCGGTTCCCCCACCGGGACGGATTTCGCCTGGGCGCTGCTGGCCGGGTTCGGCGGCGGCCTCGGGACCGTGTCCCTCTACCGCGGTTTCGCCACCGGCCGGATGGGCGTGGTCGCGCCGGTGTCCGGGGTCGGCGCCGTGCTCCTGCCGCTCGTAGCCGGTCTTCTCGGGGGTGAACGACCCAGCCTCCTCGCCTGGCTAGGCATCCTGATCGCGTTCCCGGGGATCTGGTTCGTCTCCCGCGAGGAGGCGTCCGCGTCGCCCGGCCCGACCGGCGGACTCCTCGACGGCGTGCTCGCCGGACTCGGCTTCGGACTGTCGTTCGCCGCCCTCGGACAGGTGCAGCACTCCGCCGGGTACTGGCCCCTGGTCGCGATGGAGACGGTCGCGGTGCTGAGTCTCCTAGCCGCCGCGCTGTTCCTCGGCGGTGACCCGCGACCACGCACCCGGGCCGACCTCGGAGGTCTGGCAGCCGGAGCCCTCTCGTGCGTGGCCCTGGTCTGCTTCCTGCTGGCGAACGCCCACGGCCTGCTCAGCGTTGCCGGGGTTCTCACCGCGCTGTACCCCGCGTTCACGGTCCTGCTCGCCGTGGCCGCGCTCCGCGAGCGGGTGCACCGCACCCAGGCGTTCGGGCTCGCGTTCTGCGCGGCCGCCGTCACCCTCGTCTCCCTCGGCTGAGCGGCGTTCTGGACAGGTGTCCAGATTTCGGCCCGCCGGTCTCCCCCAGAACTGAAACGTGTTCTAGGGTCGGCCCATGGGTCTCCTCATCAACGACGAAAACCGGGTTCGCACGCTCACCCTGGACCGGCCGGACGCGCTGAACGCCTTCAACGAGGCGCTGTACGACGCGACCGCCCAGGCCCTGCTGGATGCTGCCGCCGACCCGACCGTCGCGGTGGTCCTGCTCACCGGCAACGGCCGGGCCTTCAGCGCCGGGACCGACCTTCTGGAGATGCGGGAGCTCGCCACCAACCCCGCCGATCCCGATGAACAGAGCGAGCGCGGGGAGCACGGCTTCCTCGGACTCCTCGACGCCCTGGTGGCGTTCCCGAAGCCGCTGATCTGTGCCGTCAACGGGCTCGGACTCGGCATCGGCGCGACCGTCCTCGGGTACGCCGATCTCGCCTTCATGTCGACCACCGCCAAGCTCAAGTGCCCGTTCACCAGCCTCGGCGTCGCTCCCGAGGCGGCGTCCAGCCTGCTCTTCCCGCAGCTGATGGGTCGTCAGAACGCGGCCTGGATGCTGCTCTCCGCCGAGTGGATCAGCGCCGCAGAGGCCCTTGAGATGGGCCTGGTCTGGCGACTGTGCGAGCCCGACGACCTGCTGCCGACAGCCCGCAGGCACGCCGAGGTCCTTGCCGCCCGACCCATCTCGAGCCTGATCGCGGTCAAGCGGACGATGGTCGAGCCGCACCGGGCCGAGATCGCCGCGGCGCGCGCTCGCGAGAACGACTGCTTCGCCGAGCTGATGGGCGGCCCCGCCAACCTGGAGGCGCTGACCGCGTTCGCCGAGGGCCGCCAGCCTGACTTCACCGCGTTGCCGGAAGGGTGGTGATCCACCGATGACCACCGAGTTCAACCTGTCCACCGTGTTCGCCACCGTCGCCGACGCCGTTCCGGACCAGGAAGCTGTCGTCTGGCGCGACCGTCGCCTGACCTACGCGCAGATGGACGCCCGGATCACCGGCGTCGCGAACTACCTCGCCGCCCACGAGCTCGGACGGCACACCGGCCGCGCTGACCTCGCCGGGCACGAGATCGGCCAGGACACCGTCGGGCTCTACCTGCGCAACGGCAACGAGTACCCCGAGGCGATGATCGGCGCGTACCGGGCCGGAGCGATCGCCTTCAACATCAACTACCAGTACGTCGAGGAAGAGCTCATCTACCTCCTCAACGACGCCGGGGCCACCGCGATCGTGTTCCACAGCGAGTTCGCCCCCCGGGTCGCCTCGATCCTGGACGACGTACCGACGGTCCGGTTGCTGATCCAGGTCGCTGACGAGTCGGGCAACGCGCTCCTACCCGGAGCGGTCGAGTACGAGTCGGTGGTCACCACCCCGGCGGACGTCGAGCTGCCCGACGCACTCGGCGAGGACGCGTTCCTGCTGTACACGGGCGGAACCACCGGGATGCCCAAGGGCGTGATCTGGCGCCAGCACGACGTGTACGTCGCCGCGATGGGCGGTCGTCCCTTCGGCTCCCCGGACCCGTTCACCTCGTACGAGCAGATCGCCGAGGCGTGTCGCAGCGCCGGTGGCGGGATCCGGTTGCTGATGACCGCGCCCTTCATGCACGGCGCCGCGCAGTGGTCGACCTTCCACATGTTCACCGGCGGCGGCAAGGTCGTGCTCCCGGACAACGTGACCAGCATGGACGCGCCCGGCTGGCTGCAGATCACCGAGCGCGAGGGGGTGATGAGCATCCCGGTCGTCGGCGACGCGATGGCGCGGCCCCTGATCGACGAGATCGAGCGGGGCGGCTACGACCTCTCCGGGCTCGCTGCGATCAGCAACGGTGGCGCGCCCATCTCCCCCGGCGTGCGGCACCGGCTCCACGAGGCGCTGCCGAACATCCTGATCCTCGATGCCGTCGGCTCCTCCGAGACCGGGATCCAGATGAACCACTACTCCGCAGCAGGAGCCGAGGCAGAGACGGCCGTCTTCAACCCCGAGCCCGACACCACCGTCGTCGACGAGCAGCACTCCCGGGCGCTCCGGCCCGGGGAGGGCGGCGGCTGGCTGGCCAGGAGCGGACTGGTTCCCCTGGGCTACCTGGGCGACGCGGCCAAGACGGCTCGGACCTTCCCCGTCATCGGCGGGGTGCGCTACTCGGTCCCCGGCGATCGCGCCGAGCTCCTCGAGGACGGCCGGATCCGGCTGCTCGGGCGCGACGCCGTCACCATCAACTCCGGTGGCGAGAAGATCTTCGCCGAGGAGGTCGAGCGCGCCCTCACCGCGCATCCCGACATCACGGACGTGATCGTCGCGGGTCGGCCGTCCGAGCGCTGGGGCAGCGAAGTCGTCGCCATCGTCGCGCTGCGCGAGGGCAGCACCGTCACCGATGAGGACCTGATCGCCGAGGCCGGCAGGCACGTCGCCCGGTACAAGCTGCCGAAGGCGATCATCCGGCGCCCGTCGATCGCCCGGTCGCCGTCGGGCAAGGCCGACTACCGATGGGCCAAGCAACAGGTCGCCGGCGAGTAGCAGCCGGGACCTAGGTCACCGCTGATCGTGGGCGTTCGGCCCACAGACACCGCCAGCGCGGGCCGGATATTCTGGTGAGCGAGGGAGGAACCGGGCCAGGAGCGCTACCCCACAGCCCCAGGCCCGACCCGGCACGCCCCGTAAAGCCTTGCTAGCAGGCCTGCGGGGCGTTTGCCGTGTGCGGACTCGTCCGCGTGGACGGCTCAGCCGAGGAGTCCGCCGTACAGGCTCAGCAGGGTCGCCTCCGCAGCTCGCCTCGCCACTCCCGGATCGGCAGCGTTCGCGATCATCAGGGCGGCCTCGGTGATCGAGCTCAGCACCAGCTGGGCAAGGACCGGAGCCGGTACGTCGGCAGTCACCACCGGGCTCGCTTCCAGGAAGCCGATCAGGAGTCCGAGGCCGTACTCCGCCTCGATCTCGCGCCACTCCTGCCATCCGAGGACCGCGGGGGCATCGACGAGGGCGATCCGACGGACCTCGGGGCGCTCGCAGATATCGAGGAAGAGGTTCAGCACGGCCGGGACCGAGAGGTCGTCACCCAGGCTCGCCGCACCGAGGGCCAGCTCCTCGGTGATGCCGGCCTCGACGTGGGTGAAGACGGCCCGGAACAGGCCGCGCTTGTCGCCGTAGTGGTGGTGCAGTGCGCCTCGGCTCACCCCTGCGGCCGCCACGATCTCCTCGGCCGGGACGTCCCCGAACGACCGCTCGGCGAAGAGGCGCGTGCCGACGGCCACCAGTGCCGCCCTGGTTGCTTCCCGGCGCTCGGCCTGGCTACGCGGCACCGGGCAGTCCCACGAACTCGGCGACCAGGTCGGTCAGCACGGCCGGCTGATCCTCCGGAACGAAGGTGTAGGTATCCGTGATCGGGACGATGCGCGCCTGCGGGAGCAGGTCGGCGAGGCGGTGGGCGAGGCTGATCGGGAAGTGCCGGTCCTCGGTCGCCCAGGCCAGCAGGACCGGCTTGTCGAAGCCGGAGAGCTTCCTCGCTGCGGCCAGCGTGTGCCGGCGGTGCACCGCCGGCAGGAACCTGGCGAGGTCACGGCGGATCGCACGATCGGTGCGGCTGGGCAGCAGGTAGGAGTCCACGACCTCCCGCGGCATCGGCCGTTTCGCAAGCCAGCCGAACCCGATCGGGAGTCGTTGGGCCCAGCGCGGCCGGAGACCCTGCCCGAGGAGCCAGAGCGAACCAGGGATCCGCGAGAGCAGCGGGAGGTAGCCGAAGAGTGGTGGGAAGAACCGTTCGAAGCTGTCCGACGGCGTCAGCACGACCTTGCCGATCCGCTCGGGGTAGGTGGTGATCAGGATCTGGGTCAGTGCACCCCCGGTGTCGTTGGCCACCACCGTCACGTCACGGAGATCGAGTCTGGCCAGGAAGTCGGCGATCAGCGCCGCTACCCCGGTCGGCGAGAGGTCGGCGTCCGGCACCGGGATCCTGTGCGATCCCAGCGGCCAGTCCACCGCGAGGCAACGGGCGCCGCGACCCGCGAGGCCCGGCGTGACCCCGCGCCACAGATCGGCGTTGACGAGCAGTCCGTGCACGAAGACGACCACGGGGCCCCGGGCGGGGCCTGATTCGAAGTAGCGCACCGTGCCACCGGTGAGCGCGAGGTCGTTCGCTGTGCCGAGCTCGCTCGGACGTGACGGGAGACGGGTCATGCCCTGAACATACATACGGTATGTATGTATTAACAAATCGTCGTGGTTCTCGCGTGACGAACAAGCACTCCCGGAGGTCCTTCCACCGACCGTCCCTGCTGCCCAGGAGTCTCGTGCTTCCCCTAACGATGCCGTGCCCACCGCACTCGCCGACCTTGCTCGTGCTCGTCCTGACCCTGCCCCGCGCACTCGCCGGACGCCTGCTGGGTCGTGGATAACAAGCAGGGTGGGCGATGCCACATCGGGGGGTTGTGGATTCCAAAGTGCGCACCGTTGCCGGCCGATAAGGTCAGCTTGGCGCACCTGCCCCCAGCGTGCGCCTCCGCCGCCCGGCGGCCGTCTCGTACCCCCATCGAGACGTGTCGCCGAGGCGGCACCTTCGTCCGCCGAGCACGCTGGCCCGCTCAGTAGGGCTCGGTCTCGGGACCGACCTCCGAGTCGATCACGTGCATCGCGGCTTCTTCGGCGGTGGCCCCGGCCCCGTCCACACCGACGTCCTCGGCGACGGCGTCCGGCTCGACGTCCTCCGCTGATCCGGCATCGGGGGCCACCAGCCGCCCGGCGCGAGGATCGGCGGTTCCCGCGTCACCGACCCCGTCGGCGTACGGGTCGGGTTCGGGTTCCTCGGCAGCGAGTCGCTCGTCGAGGGAGGCGCCGTCGCGCTGCTCCTCGCGGGTCATCCCCTGGCGCAGGTGCGCCGGCTCGTGCTCCGGCGGCGAGTACCCCTCGTCGAGGACGTCAACGACCCCACGGTCGTCGAGCGTGTCCTCCGGCTGGAGCTGGTCCTCCGGATCCACCGACTGCTCGCCGTACTGCTCGCGATCGGCCTGCTCGGGTTGAGACATCACGGGCCCTCCCTCCGTCTGGACGCCACGGTGCGTCGGTCGTCTCTGGGCTACCCGCACCAGCCGCGCGCAAACTCCGGTGCCGGACCGACCACCCCGGATAGAACCTGGCGGGCCGGGTAAGCACGGGCGGACGAGAGGAGTCCGATGAGCGAGAAGGCACGTCCCGACGACGCCGAGACGATCGACCGCAACTGGGACGAGCTCCTCCAGGAGATCCGGGTCACCGAGACCGGGGCCCAGATCCTGACCGGGTTCCTGCTCACCGTTCCGTTCGCCCAGCGATTCACCGAGCTCGACCACCTGCAGCGGACGACGTACCTGGTCGTTCTCTGCGGATCGGTCCTGACCACCGCACTGGTGGTGGCGCCCGCGGCGTTCCACCGGGTGCTCTTCCGTCACCGCGCCCGGCGGTGGCTGGTCGAGGCGGCCAACCGGTGCGCCCGGGCCGGGCTGGCCCTGATGGCGCTCACGATCAGCGGATCGCTGTTCCTGATCTTCGACCTCGTCGCCGGCACCGGCCCGGCGCTCGCCGTGCTGGCGGTCGCTCTGCTGCTGTTCGCCAGCCTCTGGGTCGTGGTGCCGTTGAGCTCGCGGCGGGCACGCAACAAGGCGTGATGGCGGCGCCTCACCGATCGACGAAGTCGAGCTCCCCCTGCTCGTCGGCGTGATCGCGTTCCAACCGCGCGTGCGTGTCGATCCCGAGCTCGGGCTCGAGCCGGGCAAGGACGCGACGCTCGGTCGCCAGGATGTCGCCGATGGCCGCCCACATCCCTGCGGGCACATCGGCGCGATCACGTGCGTCAACCGCCGGGTCCCCGCTCAACGAGCGGATCCGGTCCTGGAGCAAGCTGTACAGGGACTCGCGGTCCGCCGGGGACAGGTCCCTGTGCGCTTCGCTGTCCAAGGTCGAGAGGGCCTGTTGCAGGGCACTGATGCGCACCTCGCGTTCGGCGCGCGCCTGTTCTGCCGGGTCGGACCCGATGGCAGCACGTCTCGTTCCCGAGCGGAGCGCCTCACGCTCCACGCGGAGCAGGTCGAGCACGGCACGCCACGTAGCAGGATTCGGGCGCTCCGCAGACGTCTCATCACCGGCGAAGTCGGCACCGGCAGTGAGATCTGAGATGCGAGCGCGGTAGAGCCGCCCGAGCTTGTCAGCGACCTCGGGAGTGAGCTCGCCGGACGCGGTGAGCTCGTCGAGGCGTGCGACTGCGGCCGTCGCTGCCATCAACCTGGCCCGGATCTCCTGGTGGACGGCAACGGCTCCGGTGTCGACGAGGCCGAACTGCTGACCCACGGCCGTCAGGCCACCACCGGTCGTCGCTGCCTCACCACCGGTTGTACCGCGCAGGGTGACCTTGGGCAGGAGCAGGCTGATCAGGAACCCGGCCGCAGCGAAGAAGATCGCGACGTGGAACACGCTCTGCAGGGAGGCCACGAACGAGTGGAGGTACGCCGTGTGGACGGCAGGCGGCAGCGCTGCGAGCTGAGCAGGACTGCCGTGCAGCGAAGCACCGGTCACCCCGCTGTTGGCAGGTAAGGACGTCTTCAGGTGGCTGGTGAGCGAGGAGTTGAAGAGCGCGGCGAACACCGACACCCCGACCGAGCCTCCGATCGAGCGGAAGAACGACGTGGCCGAGGTCGCCGAGCCCAGGTCGCGGATGTCGATGGTGGACTGGACGGCGAGGACCAGGACCTGCATCACCAACCCGAGGCCGAATCCGAGAACGAACTGGTAGACACCGCCCGTGAAGGCAGAGGTGTGCGTGCCGAGGTGACCCAGCAAGAACATCCCCAGCACCACGACGGCCATCCCGGTGATCGGGAAGGCCCGGTAGCGACCGGTGCGGCTGATGATCTGGCCGCTTCCCATGCTCGCCAGCAGCAAGCCGGCCATCAGGGGAAGGAGCTGCAACCCGGAGGCCGTGGCCGACGCACCACGAACGATCTGCTGGTACTGGGGCAGGTACGTGATCGCGCCGAACATCGCGAAGCCGACCAGGAACCCGACACCGGCGGCAACCAGGAAGGTGCGGTTGCGGAACAGGCTCAGCGGGATCACCGGTTCGACGGCTCGGGTCTCGACCGCGACGAAGGCGGCCAGCGACACCAGCATCAACGCCCCCAGAGCGAGGATCGTCGCGGATGTCCAGGAGTACTGGTTCCCACCCCACGTCGTGATCAGCACCAGGCAGGTGACGACGGTGGAGAGCAGCACGAATCCGGCGTAGTCGACCTTCGGCTTGATCTGGACCACCGGAACGGTGAGCGCCACGGTGCAGACGGCCAACGAGAGCAGGCCGAACGGAAGGTTGACGTAGAAGACCCAGCGCCAGCTGAGGTTGTCGGTGAAGAACCCGCCGATCAGCGGTCCGGCAACGCTGGTGACTCCGAAGACGGCCCCGAAGTAACCCTGGTACTTACCGCGCTCCCGCGGGGAGACCACGTCCGCGATGATCGTCTGGGCGCCGACCATCAGGCCGCCGGCACCGATCCCCTGCAGCGCCCGGTAGGCGATCAGCTGCCCGATGTCGTGCGCCGTACCGCACAACGCCGATCCGATCAGGAACACCACGATCGCGATCTGGAAGACGCTCTTGCGGCCGTACAGGTCGCCGAGCTTCCCGTACAGCGGGGTCGAGATCGTGCTGGTCAGCAAGTACGCCGTCACGACCCACGACAGCGAGTTCAATCCGCCGAGGTCGCCGACGATGGTCGGCAGCGCCGTCGAGACGATGGTCTGGTCGAGGCTGGCCAGCACCATCGCCAGCATCAGGCCGGTGAAGATGAGCCACACCGGCTTGGTCGGCTTCGGCTCGGCCACGACCGGCTCGCCGGCTGGTGCGAGACTCGCGCTCATCGGGGGCCCTCGGATCTGTCGATGGTGCCGGTACCGCTCGTTCCCTCACTGTGCCACGACATCGTTCGGGTAACTCGCGTCAGGACCTGGGGTTGCGCTCCTGCAGCCGGGCGATCGCCTGGTCGAGGAACCCGAGGCACTCGGCCTCGGCCTCCGGGTGCTTCCCGGACAGGTGCAGCGTCCACCGGTCCATGGCCCCGATGAAGTCGTTGTCCTCCCCGGACCGGTAGGTGCTCCACGGGACCCCTGGGCGTCCCTCGCAGCGGGTGCAGCGGATCTTGTAGACCAGAGCGTCCGCCGTACCGATCTCGACCGTCACCTTCGCCAGCTCTCCGGCCTGGACCGCCGCTCGCCGTTCCCGCGCTGCTCGACTGGCTGTCATCTACCCCTCCTGGGTCTCGCGGGCGAGCGTACGCGGTAAATCAGATGTCGCTGTGCGGTGTATCCGTGATTGGCTCCCCTGATGCGCTTCACGACGTACGCCGAGCTGGCCCGGAACCCGGTGGTGCGTCGGATCCTCCTGCTCGGGCTGCTGATCCGGATCCCGATCTGGGCCGCGGGCGTCGTTCTGACCCTGCACGTGGTCACCCACCTCGACCGCTCCTACACCGCAGCCGGTGCGGTCGAGTTCGTGTACTCGGCCGCGCTCGCGGTCAGCGGGCCCTGGCGGGGTCGCCTGCTCGACAGGGTCGGGCTGCGAGCCGCCCTGGCACCCTCGCTGGTCGTGCTGGCTGTCTGCTGGAGCATCGCGCCGTGGGTCGGCTACTGGTGGCTGCTCCCCTTCGTCGCCGTCGCCGGCCTGTTCACGATCCCATCGTTCTCGATCGTTCGCCAGGTGCTGATCGGAGCGGTGCCCGAGGGCCAGCGCACCGCCGTGCTGTCGGTCGACTCGGTCTTCGTCGAGTTCTCGTTCATGATCGGTCCTGTCCTGGGCGTCCTCGCGGCGGTGTACCTGCCGACGGCGATCGCGCTGCTGATCTTCCAGCTGAGCATGGTGGTCGGGGGCGTGGTGCTGTGGGTGGCGAACCCGCCGCTGCACAGCGAGGCATCGTCCGTCGACGCTGCCGGCCAGCCCGAGCCCGCAGTCCGGGCCTGGCTGTCTCCCGCAGTGGTGGCGATCCTCGTGATCGCGGCGACCGCCACGATCATCCTGACCGGTGAGGACCTCGGGACGGTGGCAGCACTGCGCGACCTCGGCCACACGGCAGCGATCGGGTGGGAGCTCGCCCTCTGGGGCCTGGGCTCGGCCATCGGCGGCATCGTGTACGGCGCCCTGCACCGGCACCCTCCCGCCGGGATCCTGCTGGTCCTGCTCGCTGCGTCGACCGTCCTGGTCGCGTTGAGTCACGGGCAGGCCGTGTTCACGGTGACGCTGTTCATCTCGGGCCTGTTCTGCGCACCCACCATCACGGCCACCATCGACGATCTCAGCCGGACCGTGCCGGCCAGCGTTCGGGGCGAGGCCATGGGGTGGCACGGTTCGGCGCTCACCCTCGGCGGCGCGGTCGGCGCCCCGCTTGTCGGCTGGGCGATCGACCACGGCGGCTGGCAGGTCGGGTTCGAGATCGCGGGATTCCTCGGGCTCGCGATGGCACTCGCCGGCCTGACCGTGCAGTCCGTGCGCGGTCGCGGCGGTCCGGACCGTGTGGAGTCGGGATCCAGCGGGTACGGCGAGGCATGCTCGCAAGACCTTGGTGCATCGTCGTCGCCGGCGTCTCCGGTGCCGGCAAGTCGACCGTCGCCGAGCTGATCGCCCGGGAGACCGGCGCGATCGTCGCGGACGGCGACGCCTTCCACAGTGCAGCCGCGGTGGCGAAGATGCGGTCGGGGACGCCGTTGACCGACGCGGACCGGGCACCCTGGCTCGCCGCGATCGCAGCCTGGATCGAGCAGTGCCACCGGGAGGGCCACGACTGCGTGGTCAGCTGCTCGGCATTGCGACGGCGCTACCGGGACGTCCTCGCCCGCGGTCGGCCCTGGGTCGGGTTCTGCCTGCTCGAGGTACCTGCGGAAGTCCTGCGCTCACGTCTGGAACAACGTCGCGGACACTTCATGCCCGGCGAGCTGCTTCCGAGCCAGCTGGCGCTGCTGGAGCCTCTGGGCGCCGACGAGGCGGGGATCTCGGTCGACGCCTCCGGACCTCCGGGCGACGTGGTCGCCGTGGTGCTCGACCGCTGCGGAGTCGCGTCGTGACCGGGACGCAGGACCCCGGTCGGATCCGGGTCGGGATCTCCGGGTGGCAGTACCAGAGCTGGCGCGGTGACTTCTACCCGCAGGATCTCCCGGCGCGCCGCCAGTTGTCCTACGTGGCCGATCATCTCGCCACCGTGGAGCTGAACGGACCGTTCTACTCGTTGCAGCGCCCGTCGTCGTACCGGCGCTGGTACGACGAGACCCCGGACGAGTTCGTGTTCGCCGTGAAGGGTGGGCGCTACGTCACGCACCTGAAGCGGCTGCGGGACGTGCAGACAGCTCTTGCCAACTTCTTCGCCTCCGGCGTGCTGCTGCTGGGCGAGAAGCTCGGGCCGTTCCTCTGGCAGCTCCCGGAGCGGGTCGAGTTCGATCGCGACGTCGTCGCCGAGTTCCTCGCCCAGCTGCCGCGCACCGGGACGGAGGTGGCCGCGGTGGCTGCCGGTCACGACGACAAGGTCCCCTCCACGGCGTACGACGACCCAGGTCTGGACAAGCCGGTTCGGCACGCACTGGAGGTCCGGAGCGCAACCTTCCGGGACGATGACTTCTTCGCCCTGCTCCGCGACCACGACGTCGCCTGCGTCCTTGCCGACAGCGCAGGCCGTTGGCCCGAGCTCGACGAGACGACCGCGTCGTTCGACTACCTCCGGCTGCACGGACACAGCGAGCTCTACACCAGCCGGTACGCGACCGCGACCCTCGAGGGGTGGGCCGAGCGCTGCAGCGCGGCTGCCGAGGCCGGTCGCGACGTCTACGTGTACTTCGACAACGACGCCCACGGGCACGCGCCGCACGACGCGATCCGCCTGGCCGACCGACTGGGACTGCGCGAGATCCGGCTCAGCCCTCGTCAGCGAACCTGACCGGCGGCAACGGTGCCGGTGCGTCGGCATCGAGACTGGTGCGCTGTACGCCGGCCAGGAGGGTTCGCACCTGCTCCCGGTCGACAGCGGGACGACCGGCCGGAGAGGAGATCAGGATCTCGTGCACAGCCTCACCGGGAGCCGGGGCCACCTCGAGCGGCAGGCCCTGGAACTCAGCGAGGACCACTGCCGGGTCCTGACCCTCGGGAACCACGTAGCGAAGAACCCTGGGGTCGGCCTCGAGGGCTTCCTGCTGGGCTCCGCGCGACTGCGAGAACCTGACCAGCGCCAGCGCGACCGCCACGACCGCGATCAGGACCAGCGCCACCGGGATGAGTACGGCTGCCATGACCTTCGCCTCCGCTACTCGTCCCGAGCGGCACCCTGGTGCGACAGGTCGGTCTGACCCGTACGCACCTCGCCACCGCTCGGTCCGACGTCGCCGGCCTCGTCGCCACCGGCACGACCGACGAACGTGTCGCTGCTCGTGGTCCCGGTGGTGCTGTGGCTGTCCTGCACCGGTGCCTCGGACCCACCACCGGTCGCCCGGGACGTCGGATCGCCCATGTCTGCAGGAGCATCGCGCTCGCCCTTGGCCCGAGCGCGCCGGTCACGCTTGAACAGGTCGAACAGTCGCTTCAGCATGGGGCCACTCCTCTCGACCACGGCTCGGATCGGCCGCGCTTCGTCAGAAGGCGTACCCGCCGTCGGGTCGGGCAAACCCACCCGCACTACGACCGCGCGAGGACCGCTCCGCCGTGGATCCCGATCACCTGACCGGTCGTGAAGCCGGCGTCGGGCGCCGCGAGATGCGCGACCAGCGCCGCGACCTCCTCCGGGGTGCCGGAGCGCCCCATCGGGATCCGGGCGGTGCGCTGCTCGATCAGTTCCGGCGTACGGCGTCCTTCCCAGAACTCGGTCTCGGGGATGAAGCCGGGGGCCACCGCGTTCACCGTGACCTGTTCGCTCGCGAGCTCGCCGGCGAGCCCGGTGACCCAGGCGTTCACGGCGGCCTTGGCGGCGCCGTACGCTCCGGCGCCGCGCAGGGCCGCGACCGAGCTGATCGCCACGATCCGTCCGGGCCGGCGCAGGTGTGGCAGCAGGGCGTCGTTGACCAGCACCACCGAGACCACGTTGAGCCGGTAGGTCTCCAGCCACAGGGCCGCGCGCTCGGCCGGCGTCGAGGAGGGCAGCGAGGGGTTCCCACCCGCGTTGTGCACCAGGACGTCGAGCGGCGACCCGATCGACGCAGCCAGAGCTGTCACTGCGTCCGGATCGGTGACATCCGCGACCCGGTGGTCGACGGCCGGGCGTCCGGCGGTGCTGTTGAGCTCCTCGCCGGCCGCGATCAGGACCTGCTCGCGGCGACCGACGATGGTGACGTCGAGTCCGTCGGCGACGAGCCGTCGGGTGATGGCAAGGCCGAGGCCGGTTCCGCCGCCGGTGACGAGTGCATGTCGATTCATGCGGCCCACCCTAGGAGGACGTCTACCAGGTACGGGCCCACAGGCAGTGCTCAGCGCCGCGCAGCTGGGCCAGCGCGTCCTCGGAGACGGGAGCAGAGACGTCGGTCACGACGTACCCGAGGTCGTCGCGGGTGGAGAGGCGCTGGCCGATGACGTTGTAGGTGTCGGCCCCGAACAGGGCGTTGAACTCGGCGAGCACCCCGGGGACGTTGCGGTGCAGGTAGCCGAGTCGGTGGCTCCCGTTGAGCGGCTGGGTCGCGACCGCAGGCAGGTTGACCGACAGCGCGGTGTTGCCCTCGAGCGCGAACCCGGTGAGCTTCCCGGCGACGAACCAGCCGATCTCGGCCTGCGCCTCCTGGGTCGACCCGCCGACGTGCGGGGTGAGGATGACGTTGTCGAGGCCGCGCAGCACCGACTCGAACGGTTCGCCCTGGACCTTCGGCTCGATCGGGAACACGTCGACCGCAGCGCCCGCGATGTGCCCGGAGAGCAGGTGCTCGCGCAACGAGTCGTAGTCCACGACCATCCCGCGGGAAGCATTGATGAACAGCGAGCGCGGCTTCATCGCCGCGAACTCCTCGGCACGGAAGAAGCCGGCGTTGCCCGGGCGACCGTCGACGTGCAGGGTGACCACGTCGGAGATAGCGAGCAGCTCGGCGAGCGACTTCATCCGCCGGGCGTTGCCGTGGGCCGGTCGATCGGCCGCGTCGTAGAAGACCACGCTCATGCCGATCGCCTCGGCGACGTTCGAGAGCTGGGTGCCGATGTTGCCGTAGCCGACGATCCCCAGGGTCCGCCCCCGGATCTCGTGACTGCCGGCAGCGGACTTGTCCCAGACGCCCTCGTGCATCCGCTGGGTCTTCTCCGGCAGCCGGCGCGCCAGCGCGATGATCTCGCCGATGACGAGCTCGACCACGCTCCGGGTGTTGGAGTACGGCGCGTTGAAGACTCCGACACCGCGCACCGAGGCTGCGCCGAGGTCGACCTGGTTGGTGCCGATGCAGAAGCACCCGATCGCCTCGAGGTCCGGCACCGCGTCCAGGACCCGCTCGGTGACGGTGGTGTTGGAACGGATCCCCAGCAGGCTGACACCGGGCAGGGACTCGATCAGCTCAGCCTCGGACAGCGCACCCGTACGCACGTCCACCTCGTAGCCGCGGCCTTCGAGGATCTCGACGGCAGTCGGGTGGATGTTCTCGAGGATCAGCGCCTTCATGGGATCACCGTATGTGTAGCGCTGCGAGCTCAGGACTCCGGGATCGGAGACCGCTCAGGACCGGCAGCGAACGATCGAGGGCTCGATGCATGAAACCCGTACGAAACGGGTAGGTGCGACTCACTTACCCGAAGGAGCCGATGATGCCGGTCCTGTGGACGCTGATCATCTTCATTGCTTTTGCGCTGGCCGGAACCCTCGTGATGGCCCGGGCAGTCCTCAAGGACTAGGCCCGAAGGCAGGAGACGCCCGCCGGCGTGCGGTACACGATTCCGCGCAGCCGTCCTGGGTAAGGACCACGTCATGACGACGACACCGAGCGACCCTGCCCACCCTCAGATCGTTCCGAGCGGCGACCCGAACGTGAACCCGATCCCGGTCGGCGATCCTCGCGAGGACCCGCAGACCCAACCCGCTCCGGAGCCGGAGACGGCCCCCGATCCGGTCTAGCAGGCCGTGCGTTCCTCGGCGGTGACCTGCCGTCCGATTGCCACCGAGTACTACGGGGCGGGGATGCCCTTGAAGGTCGCGGGCGTGTGGATCCACTCGGCGCGCTTCCACGGCCAGATCAGCGCCCACACCTTGCCGACCACCAGGTCCTGGTTGACGAAGCCACCGCCGGGGTCACCACGGTGGAAGCGGGAATCGGCGGAGTCGCCGCGGTTGTCCCCCATCACCCACAGGTACCCCGCAGGAACCCGTACGTCGAACTTGACCGCTGACGGAACCGTGTTCTTCGGCAGGTAGGACCCCTCGTTGAGCGCCGTCCCGTTCACGGTGACGCGGCCCTGGGTGTCGCAGCACTTGACCCTGTCCCCACCGATCCCGATCACGCGCTTCACCAGGTGACCGCCCGAGGGGTACAGCCCGATCGCCTCGAGACCCTTGGCGATCGGGTTCGTCGCCGCCTTGCTGGTCTCGTCCGCGTTCAGCCAGCCACCGGGATCCTTGAACACGACGATGTCGCCGCGCTTCGGGCTCTTGCTGCCCCAGTAGGAGACCTTCTGGACCAGGATCCGGTCGTTCTTGATGAACAACGGTTCCATCGAGGCGGACGGGATGTAGAACGCCTGGACGAAGAAGAACTTGATCCCGATCGCCAGCACCAGGGCGATCACGAGCAGCAGCACACTCTCCTGCCACACCGGAAGCGCCTTCTTGGCGGCTTTCCTGCTCGCGCTGGCGGGGGCGTCGGCGGTCGCGCCCTCGGTCTCCGGGGAAGGGTCAGTCACGCGCCGAGCCTAGCCGCGCTGCCCAGCTGCGACGGACGCGACGCGGCGACTCCCGCTCCCGCCGCTCGGAGCCGTCAGGCGTTCAGCTGCTCCGAGATGGTCCACAGCCGCTCGGCAGCGGCAGGATCCAAGGCGTGGGCGGCGACGCCCGCAGCGTCGGTGCCGGCCGCGGTGGGGTCGCCGGGGTCGGCCTCCTGGCAGTTCTCGAAGTAGCGGCCGACGACGCCCTCGAGCAGCGGCGAGGTGGCGACGTACACGCTGGACGCGGCGCCTTGCTCGATCGACTTGAACGTGTAGCGGCCCGACGTACGCAGCTCCTGCAGCACGCCCGGGTCGTAGTGGCGGGCAAGGTTCGAGTCGGCGATCGCTCCGGGGTGCAGCGCGTTGACCTCGATCCCGTCGTCTGACCAGCGGCTTGCTGCGGCGACCGCGAACAGCACGTTGGCAGTCTTGGACTGGGCGTAGGCGAGCGCTGGATCGTAGGCACGCCGGGCGAAGTCGATGTCGTCGAAGACCACCGGTGAGTTCAGGTGCGCTCGCGAGCTGACCGAGACGACCCGCGCTCCGCCGGCGGCACGCAGCGCGGGCAGCAGACCGAGCGCGAGCCGGAAGTGGCCGAGGTGGTTGGTGGCGAACTGGAGCTCGTGGCCCTCAGGACTGAGCCGCAGCTCCGGGACGGCCATCACCCCGGCGTTGTTGATCAGGAGGTGCAGCGGGCCGGCGTACCCCTCGACGAGCCGATCCACCGAGGCGCGGTCGAGCAGGTCCAGGTGCACCGCGGAGACGGCCTCGTTGCCGGTGTCCTCGCGGATACTGGCGGCGACCCGGTCAGCGGCAGCAAGGTCGCGGGCGGCGATGACCGTCTCGGCACCGGCCGAAGCAAGAGCGCGAGCAGTCTCCACGCCGATCCCGCTGGCAGCGCCGGTGACAAGCGCGCGACGGCCGTGCAGGTCGACGCCGGAGATCACCTCGGCAGCGGTGGAGGAGAAGTCGAACGGCGAGATCGTGCGGGTGCTGCTCATGCGGTGTCCTTCGGGTTGATGCGGCGGATGATCGGGCCGAGCTCGTCGGCAACGTCGGCGGCCTTGTCCAGGTCTCCCACCTCGCGGGCGCTCCAGTACTGGACCTTCAGGTCGAGGTAGCGACGACGCAGCTCGAGGGCGTTCAGCTCGTCCGTCAGCCGTCGCGCGTGCGCCTCGAACAACGCTCGCTGCTCACCGGCCGCGTCGTCACCACGGCGTGCGCCGGTCAGGTAGGTACGCATGTCCTCGATGCCCAGGCCGACGGCACGAAGGTTCGCCAGGGTCTCCAGCGTGGCGACGTCCTCGCGGCTGTAGCGGCGGTGGCTGCTGGACTCGTCGCGCGCGACCGGTCGCACCAGACCGATCCGCTCCCAGTACCGCAGCGTGCTCTCCGGCAGGCCGCACCGGGCGACCGCCTCGGCGATCGTGTATCCGTCGTGGTCCATGAGGTCAGTATCGAGAACCTGAAGCGCTTCAGGTCAAGTGCGGATCCCGGCCAGCTCTCAGCACGTACCCGGGTACGCGTCGGCTCTAGCTCGGCAGCATCCCGGTGATGCGATGGGTCCGGTGCCTGCCGAGCACGGCGTTCGCGCTCTGGAGACCGGAGAGCACCGCAGCCTCGATGCACCCGGCGTTGATTCCGTTGTCGGTCCAGTCGCCGGCGAGGAAGAGGTTCTCGAAGCCGCTCTCATCGGCACGGAGCCGGTAGCCGTCCGAGCCGGGGACGCACATCACGTACCGGTCCGACGGGTCGACGTTGATCCGCACGAACTGCGAGCTGAGCGGCTTCGAGACTCCGTCCCAGCCGCAGAGCAGGTCCCACCGGAAACCGTCCGGTCCGCGCAGACCGGGCAGCAGGTGTGGCAGGTGGTCCTCGACGAAGGTCTCCGCCGTTCGATAGGCCTCGGCCAGGTGGTGCTCGAGGTACGCCGGCCACGGTCGGTCCGGCGGCCAGGGCGCATCGATCGCGCCGCAGAAGTACGCGATCGAGCCGGGCTCGATCTCTGCTGGCCAGTCCTCGACCGGGATCAGCTGCGGCATCGAGGCCCAGGTGCTCAAGGGCCGCTCGAACGCACTGACCGTCATCCCGGGTCGGCCCCAGCCGAGCGTCGGCTCGTCCTCGCGCAACCACAGCTGCAGGGCGACCGTCGCCGTGGTGCGGAGGGTGGTCAGCATCCGGTCGAACGCTGGGGCCTGCGCGGCGAGGGCAGGCGCGACGATCCGCGCCATGTCGACCGGGACCGCCAGGACCGCCACGTCGAAGTCCACACCGCGCCGCAGCAGCCGTTTCTCCGCGTCGAGCCAGGTGCACCAGACCGACTCCAGCGGCTCGTTCTCCACCGCCGGGTCCACGTCCAGCTGGTCCAGGAGCGGTCGGTCGGCGAAGCAGGGCAGGCCGCGCACCCTCACCAACGGGTCGTACTGCTCGAGCCCGTCCTTGAGGGCGACCTGGCGGCCCAGGGCGATCGTCTCGACGTTCCCGTCGGTACCAGGAAGCAGCTCGTCGACGCGGTGGAAGTATTCGATCCGCACCCCGCGCGCGACGAGCACCTGGTGCAGCGGCGCGAAGACGATGTCGCCCATGCCGGCCGCCATCTTCCAGAAGATCGCGCCGCGGTACTCGAAGAACATCTTCACCGTGACGGCGATCGCCGTACCGGCGCCGACCCCGAGCTCCGAACGCCGCTCCCCGTCGTGGGCGAAGACCAGGTCGTAGAGCCCGCGCATGAACGCGAACTCGGCTCCCCCCGGGTCTGCCCCGTGCCGGACGGCCCAGTCGAGGAACTCCTCCTCGTTGGCCCGGGCGAACCCGTCCGGATCGGAGAACGTCCTGTCAGCCAGGATGCCGCGCGTGGTCGCCGCGAGGAACGAGATCAGGTGCCACATCCGTCGTTGGGACGGGTTCGTCGAGACTGCCGTTCGGAGCTGCTCACGGGCACCCGACACAGTGCCGCCAAGAGCCGCGGCAACAGCGTCCAGATCTGGCTCGGGCGCTTCCAGATGGACCAGCGCCTCGAGCAGCGACGCCACGACGGCCAGGTATGCCCCTTCGACGAGCGGGTCGACTCGCGGCGGGGCCACCGCCGTCGGGGTCAGTGCCATCCGCTCCACCCCGTCACCGACGGTCGGCAGGGAGCTCACGAAGTCGAGGATCAGCTGGATGCCGCGCCTGGTGAGGTCGGCGATGTCCGGAGCAGGGTGGCGACCGGGACCGATCGGATCGCCCGGGTCCAGATCGTTGCGCGCGAACGATCCGATCCAGTGTCGCCAGTCGTCGGAGAAACGGTCCTCGAGACCGACCTCGTGCGCGGGCAGCATGGCATCGCGCCACGTCAGGATCGGTGCGGCCGGGTCATTGGTCGCGCGGTCCAGCTCCGCGTAGCACTCGCGGAGCAGCCGGAAGGCGTTGTCGTAGTACCCGAGCCACACGTGCAGGCCGTGCTCCTCGACCCGCCCGTGCTCACCCCTGCTGCTGGCCCCCTTGCCGCCGAGCCGGAAGCCCCGCTGGTAGATCGTGATGGACTCGAACTCACGCTCCCAGCCGGGTTCGCTGAGCCGCCACGCAGCCGTCACGCCGGCCATCCCTCCCCCGAGGACGACGACCTTGCGGCGCTGGGGCGGGGTCACCGACCGTGCCGGGCGAGCCGGGCACGTGCGTCGTCGAGCTCCGGGTAGGAAGCGTCTGGACGGAAGCCGTCGACAGCCGCCCGAAGCTCGGCGACCGCCGACTCGCCACGGATGCTGTGGAGGTCGAGTGCGATCCGGAGCTCGAACGGACGGGCGCCCTGTCGGCGTGCCACCGCGAGCGCCTCCCCGAGCCGGCGGACCACTTCCCCGCTCTCCGGCTCCAGATGTGCCACCGCGCGCAGGGTTTCAGCGTCGTAGAAGTGCATGCCGGTGGAGCGAGCGAGTTCGAGCGACTCCTCGAGGTGGGTCCGGGCACCCACGACATCACCACCGCGGGCGACCACCCGGCCCAGCGTCGTCAGGTAGATGGTGAGGCAGTTGCGTAGCTCGACCATCTGCCACGCACTCACCAGCGACCCGAGGATCGCCGCGGCCGGAGCGAGCGGGATCCCCGACGAGGTACGCACGTCACGCGCAGCGGTCGTGGCCGCGTGCTGCGTCATCGCGATCAGGGACCAGCTGTCGTACCCGTGCTGCTCGCCGATCGTCGACACCTCGCTGAGCAGCGCGAACGACCGTTGGTCCTCGCCGCGTTCCATGTACATCCAGGCGAGGTACCAGCGCGTGTACGCCGCGCTCCACGGACCTTGCGGGAACGGCAGGTTCTCCGCCAGCTCGATCGCGCGCCGACCGTGCTCGTCGGCGCCCTCGACGTCACCGACCATGAACCTGGCGATGG
Source organism: Marmoricola sp. (assembly GCA_025965315.1). Classification (GTDB taxonomy): domain Bacteria; phylum Actinomycetota; class Actinomycetes; order Propionibacteriales; family Nocardioidaceae; genus Marmoricola. The sequence goes on along the minus strand of JAOPXD010000173.1, from coordinate 3,099 downwards.
CGAGGTGGACGTGCATCGCCACCGTCGGGTGGGTCGGCAGGTACCACGCGGCGACCGCCTCCGAGTCGAAAGCCTCTCGTGCGTACAGGGCGTCGACGGCGAGCTGGAGCTGGTCCTCGGCCTGGACGAAGTCGCCCGCGAACCAGTCGAGCATCGCGAAGCTGGCGATGTTCTGCGGCCGCCAGAACGCGCCCCACTCCTCGCTGACCAGCGAGTGCAGGGTGGTCGACACCTGCCGCGCCTTCCGCAGGTCGGCACGTGCGGTGTAGTAGCCCCACATCGCTGTCAGCGTGCTGACCATGTTCGGGGCGTGCGGGATGTCGAGGGTGAGCTCGAGGCAGCGCTGGTAGTCGGCGGTCGCCTCCTGGCTCGACATGCCCTCGACCGACGAAGCCAGGAACCCGCGACGCAGCCGGAGCTCCACCTCGAGCTCGTTCCGCTCGTGCCCGGCCGGGAGCAGCGCAACCTGGTCGATCCCTGCGCCGAGGCGGAGCCTGGCCTCGGCGACGAGACCGCGCCGACGGGCGTCGGCCGACGCCTCGCCCCAAGCGTTCGCGGCATCGGCAGGACGGTCGGCCCGTTCGAAGTGCTTGGCGATGATGGTCCAGTCGCTGCGCTCGTCGTTCGCGACGGACTCGCTGAGCGCACTCGCCACACGCGCGTGCACCTCACGTCGTCGACTGGGCGCGATCAGGTCGTACGCGACCTCGCGCACGAGCTCGTGCCGGAACCGCACCGAGCTCCGGTCGGTCGCGATCCGCTCGAGGATGCCCCCGCCGATGAGGCTCTCGACAGCGTCGTGCACCTCTGCCTGCGCCAGCTCCACGCTCTGCGTCAGCAGGCCGAGGTCCACCTCGCGGCCGATCGTGGACGCTGCGGAGACCACCGCGACCGACGCTGAGCTCGTGTAGAGCCGCGCCATCAGCGGCTCGTAGAGCACGTCCGGAACCGTGCTCGCCTCGGACCGCACCGGTCGGTGGCGCTCTTCGACGGGGTCGAGGCTGCTGCTGCGGACGAGCTCCTCGAGGAAGAGCGGAACGCCGTCGCTCCGCTTGACGAGCTCGTTGCGGTCGATCGTCCCCCCGGGACCAGTCGGTGCGATCGCATCGATCAACGCGAGACAGGCGTCAGGTCGGAGCGGCTGCAAGTGGATGGTCTCGGTCTCGGCAACGCCACCGATGCGGCTGGTGGCAACGAGCAGGGTCTGCGGCCGCCCGCACCGCAGGATCCGGGCGATCAGGTCGTTGGTGGCATCGTCGACGGCGTGCTGGTCGTCGACGACCACGATCGCCGGCCCCTGGCCGAGGCAGGCGACCAGGTACTCGGCTGCTGCCTTGGCGATGTCCTCGGAGAGCTTGTTCCCGTCGGCATCGGCTGCGGCGTAGCCGGCCTCGGGGTCGAGACCGAGGATCGGGGCGATCAGCGGGAGAGTGTCGAGCAGCGTGAACCCGAGCGAGACCAGGTCCTGCTCGAGCCTGGCCACCTGGAGGTGGGCCGTCGTTCCGGGACCGATGCCGCACCGGGTCTCGATCAGCCGACGGAGCGGGTGGAACCCGACGTCGTGGTGATCGGGGGAACCCGTGAGGGTGACCACCTCGCCACCGTCGACGGTGGCTTCGTCGACCAGCGCAGCAACCAGACGCGACTTCCCCAGGCCGGCTTCACCGACGACCGTGACCCCGCCTACGGCTGCGGAGCCTTCCGCGATCGCGCGTGACCACTGGGTACGGAGCACGTCGAGCTCGGCGGACCGCCCGACCAGCGGGGTCCGAATGGCAGCGACACGCTCTGAGGACTTACGCCCGAGGACGACGTAGGGCTGCAGCGGCAGGTCCACCCCCTTAACCAGCTTCGCCTCCCCTGCCTCGAGATCGAACCGGTCCCCGATCAGGAGGCGGACCTGGTCGGAGACCACGACCTGCCCCGGTTCGGCGAGTCCCTGGAGCCTGGCGGCAACGTTGACGGCCAGCCCGTACACGGCGACCTGTTCGCTGTCGACGTACATCAGGCCGCGGTGAAGCGCAGCCCGTACGGCGAGCGGCTCGCCGATCGCCTGCGCGATCTGGCCGGAGAGGGCCTCGACCTCGGCCGCGATCTCGAGGGCGGCGATCACGCCCCGCTCGGTGTCGTCACCGTGGATCGTGGGAAAGCCGAACAGCGCGAGCATGCCGTCCCCGACCAGGTCCGCGATCACGCCGCCGTGGCGCTCGGTCACGATCGGCAGCACCAGCTTGCGGTAGCGGCTGATCAGACCACGGTAGAGCTCGGGATCCAGGCGGCCCGACAGGTCCGTCGACCCGACCAGGTCGCAGAAGAGCACGGTGAGCCGACGTACCTCGCCGGTCGGCTGGCTCTCGGTGGCGAGCAGCGTGCTGGCATCGAGGTTGCCCCCGTCGTCGGCCAGGACTCGCTTGGCCAGCGCGTGCGCGTCCTTCAGGTCGCCACGGTTGACGGCCGCGACAGCACGCGTGAGGAGGTCGTCGCGAACCTCAGCGCCGTCGTCCGACGGCTTGCCCGGCATCACGGGAGCGACACGCTGACTGCGACTTCCTCCACCGCACCGGTCGCGTCGGTGGAGAGTGCGGTTCCGCGATAGATCGCCGCAGCGACGTCGCTGCCGTCGACGTGCAGGTCGAACTGGGTGGACCTAGGCGGCAGGGTGGCGGGTTGCGGCGTGACCCGGTCCACCGGGAGCACCTTGCCCGTGGCTGACTTCAGGTCTCCCTGGAGCGTGAGGACGCGCGGCGTACCGGCGAGCTTGGGATCGGTGCTGAACTCACCGGTGGTCTGCTCGGTGCTCGAGTCGGTGGTCAGGATGGCCATCCCCCCGAGGGCCGTGTAACCGGTGAGGACCGCGGTGTCGAGCACCAGCTTGGCCATCGCCGAGAAGTCCTCTGCTGCGTCGTCCTTGCCGTAGGTGCCGGTCGCAACCTTGTCGGAGGCCGCAGTCAGGAACGGCGTCCACCGCGTCAGGAGCTGCTGGGCGAGCCCGCCGTAGCTCTCGAGGAGCTCGCCGAGCTGGGGTGACTCACTCATCTACGTCCGCTCAGTCCTCGGCGCCGGAGCCTGTGCCGAACCCCTGGGTCGCCCGCGTCCCCA
>JAOPXD010000161.1 GCA_025965315.1 Marmoricola sp. | reverse complement strand
CGTGAACGCGGGTAAACGAGCCGCTGACGTCGTACTGTGCAGCGGTCGCCCCTCCTCGACCACCTGGAGAGTCCCGTGCGCTCGGTCCGCTCGCTGTTTGCCGCCGTTCTCGTCATCGCCGTCGCGTGGTGGCTGCCCGGGGTGGTCGGGTCAGCGGTTGCCGACCCGGCGCCCGTCCAGGGCACGTTGCTGCCCCAGCTCACGCTGGACCGTCCGAGTGCCGGCATCGTCGCCGCCTCCAGCAGCCTGTTCCTGATCGAGGGCGGCCTGGACCCCGACCAGAACGAGGCATCCGCCGACCAGGACCTCCAGTACCAGGTCGTACGCCGCTCCGACGCACAGCTGTTGCGGACCTTCGTCGTTCCGCTGCCGACCGCGTCGAACCTGCCCAGCGAGGACGAGCGCTACCACCTGGTCGGCGACGACCTCGTCCAGCTGGACAGCACCCACCACCAGGTCGAGGTCACCGACGCAGCCACCGGGACCGCGATCCGCACGATCGACATCACCGGGTACTCCCTGGTCCACGCCGACGCGGACTGGGCACTGGTGGAGAGTCCGGCCAGCCCGACGACCGCCAGCCTGAAGATCATCCAGGCCGACGGTTCGGTCGCGGCAGTGCCCGGCGAGTTCGACGCGTCGGTAGCCGACCCGACGTGGATCGGCGGGGACTCCGCGATTGCGTACCTGTCCAGCCCCGCCGGCGGCTCGGCGATCGACACCGCCACCGGAACCGAGACCGCGCTCCCGCTCCCGGACGGCACCGACCTGTTCGCGGTCACGCCCACGGCGTTGATCGGATCGAAGGACGGCGTGGTCAGCGGGGTCGAGTCCACCTCGTTCCGCGCGCTCGACCGCACCACCCTGGACCCGACCTGGTCGGTGGACGTCCCGGCTGACTCCGACGGTCGCGGCTTCGTCGCGCTCGGTACCGGGCTGGGAGAGCTCTACATCCCCGCCGGAGCGCCCGAGCCGGCGTACCAGAACCTCGATCTCCGGCCCGTCGACCTGGCTACCGGGGACCTGCAGGACGCGGTGGCGAGCAACGTCTTCGACTTCGTGGCGCTGCCGGACGCCCAGGTGGCCCTGACCTTCGCCGACACCCCGGGTGGCCGGGTCTCGATCGCCGACGGGACCACGGTCACCCCGTTCGCGGACCTGCCGGACGAGCACGAGGTCGATCTGGACGTCGGGCTCTCGGGCGGCACCGTGGCAGCCTCGTGGGGGGAGCGCGACGGTGTCTGGACGACGCCGCTGGACGGCTCCGGCACCTGGGCGGACACCTACCCGGCGCCGTCCTTCCAGGTGGGCGACGACGACAAGGCACTCGCGTTGGCGGGCGACGTCGTGCTCACCAGGAGCGCCTCGGACAGCACCTTCCACGTGCAGTGGCCGGGGAGCAGCCGGTCGTTCGTCGCCGACAACGCCCTGCTGAGCCACGGCGGGAAGTACGTGGAGCGGATCTCGAACGCGAGCGGCGGTACGACGACCGTGCAGGACGCCAGGTCCGGGATCGCGGTGGTCTCCTACGTCGGCACCAAGCCCCGGCTGATCGACGGGTCCGAGAGCTGGTCCGGTCCGACCTCGGGCGCGCTCACCGGCACCGACCTGAGTGGTTCCACGTCGCCACGGACCGTTCCGGTCCCGTCAGCGTGCACCAGCGGGACCCTGCGCGACGTCCGGGGCCACTGGGCCGAGCTCTCCTGCTCCTCGGGGACGACGGTCGTCGTGGACCTGAACAAGGTCGCGGCGCCGTACACGGCGCCCCAGGCCACTGCCACCTACCTGGGAGCCGGCTACCTGGTCTCGGTCGGAGCGACCGGCGGCGACCCGCTGGTCGCCACGGTGATCAGCCTGGTCAACGGTCAGTCCCGGACCTACGGCCCGGTGCGTGACTTCGTCTCCCCGCCCGGTCCGGCGGTCGCGGTCAACGACGACGACACCGCGAGCTTCGTGTACGCCGACGCGACCGCCCAGGTCCGCAAGGTCGACGTCTCCTGGGCGACCGCGCTCCCGCTGATGACCAACAGCGTGCTCCCGGTGATCACCGGGACCCCCCAGGTCGGGATCCAGCTCTCGGCCTCGCCCGGGACCTGGACGCCTGCCGGTACCTACTCCTACCAGTGGCTCGCGAACGGAAGCACCGTCCTCGGAGCCACCTCCTCGACGTACACCCCGACGACAGCCGTGCTCGGGCAGTCGTTGCGGGTGCGGGTGACCGCCTCGAAGACGGGCTACACCGCGGTCAGCGCGATGTCGTCCGCGTCGGCGGACGTCCTGGGCACGATCGCCGGCGGCAACCCTCCGGTGATCTCGGGAACGCCGCGCGTCGGCACACCGCTGACGGCGTCGACCGGCACCTGGACGCCCGCCGGGACCAACAGCTACAGCTACCAGTGGTTCACCGGGAGCACCGCGATCGCAGGGACGAACGCCGCGACGTTCAGCCCGCGCGGCACGGACCTCGGTGCGCAGATCTCCGTGCGGGTGACGGCGTCGCGGAGCGGGTACGTCAGCGCCGGGCAGCTCTCGGAGCCGTCGGCACCGGTGGTCGCGGGCGCGCTCACCAACACCAAGCTGCCGGTGATCTCCGGGACCCTGCGGGTCGGCGCCACGTTGACGGCCACCACCGGGAGCTGGTCGTCGCCCGCGGCGTACCACGCCCAGTGGCTCGCGAACGGCAGTGCGATCCCGGGCGCCACCTTCGCGACGTACAAGCCGACCGCGGCCGTGGGCGGCAAGCACATCTCGGTCCGGGTGACCGCGTCGAAGGCCGGCTACACCTCGGCCAGCGCGGTGTCCGCACAGACCGCAGCCGTGCCGGCGATCACCAACACGAACGCGCCGACGATCACCGGGACCAGCAAGGTCGGGAGCACCCTGACCGCGAAGGTCGGGACCTGGACGCCGAGCAGCCTCAGCTACAGCTACCAGTGGCTGCGCGACGGCTCCGTGATCAGCGGAGCGCACGGGTCGCGGTACAAGCTGACCAGGGCGTCCAAGGGGCACCGGATCAGCGTCCGGGTGACCGCTTCACGTACCGGATACACCTCGGTGACGAAGCGGTCGGCCGCGACCGCGAAGGTCACCTAGGGCCTCAGGCGTCCCCGCCCTCCTGGGCGATCCCGGACACTGCCGTCGGGTCGTCGATCTGGTAGCGGGTGAACGCTTCGAGGACGGCCTCGGGCTTGACCTCACCGCGAGCGGCAAGGGCCTGGAGGGCCTGCACGACGATCGAGGGCGCATCCACGTTGAAGAACCGGCGAGCGGCCGGGCGGGTGTCGGCGAAGCCGAACCCGTCGGTGCCCAGCGCGTGGAAGTCGCCCGGTACCCAGCGAGCGATCTGCAGCGGCACCGCACGCATGAAGTCCGAGACGGCGACGAACGGGCCGCGCGCGTCAGCCAGCTGGCTGGTCACGAACGGGGTCCGCACCGGACCCGCAGGATTCAGCAACGAGTCCCGTTCGGCGTCGATCGCGTCCCGTGCCAGCTCGTTCCACGACGTCACCGACCAGAGGTCGGCACTGACGCCCCAGTCCTCGGCCAGCACCTGCTGCGCCTCGACGATCCAGGGGAAGCCGACGCCGGAGGCCATCAGCTGGACCTTGGGTGCATCGCTGCCCAGGTCCGGGCCGTCGGCGAAGTGGTAGATGCCCTTGAGGAGTCCCTCGAGATCGAGGTCGTCGGCCTCCTTGGGCTGGGAGACCGGCTCGTTGTAGACGGTCACGTAGAAGATCACGTTCTCGCCGGTCGGATGGTCGGGAGTGACCGTGTACATCCGCTTCAGCCCGGACTGCATGATGTGCGCGACCTCGTGGGCGTGCGCCGGGTCGTAGTGCACGACAGCAGGGTTCGTCGCGGCCAGCAACGGGGAGGGCCCGTCGGCGTGCTGGAGGCCCTCGCCGGTCAGGGTGGTCCGCCCGGCGGTGGCCCCGATCAGGAAGCCGCGGGCCAGCTGGTCGGCCATCGCCCAGATCGAGTCGCCGGTGCGCTGGAACCCGAACATCGAGTAGAAGATGTAGAACGGGATCATCGTCTCGCCGTGCGTCGAGTACGCCGAGCCGGCCGCCGTTGCCGACGCCACCGCACCGGCCTCGGAGATGCCCTCGTGCAGCATCTGGCCGTCGGTGGCCTCGCGCCACTTCAGCAGCTGCTTGCGGTCCACCGACTCGTACTGCTGGCCGCCCGGGTTGTAGATCTTCGCGCTCGGGAACATCGAGTCCATCCCGAAGGTGCGGTACTCGTCGGGGGCGATCGGCACGATCCGGCTGCCGATCTCGGGGTCCTTCATCCAGTCGCGCAGGAGCCGGACGACGGCCATCGTGGTGGCGATCTTGTTGGCGCCCGAGCCCACCTTCAGGTCGGCGTACAGCTCGTCGCCGGGCACCTTGAGCGGCTTGGCGCGGACCACGCGCCGGGGCAGGGAACCACCCAGCTGGCGGCGGCGCTCGAGCATGTACTGGATCTCGGCGGACTCGGGACCGGGGTGGAAGAACGGCGCGGTGTGGTCGGCCTCGTACGCGTCGGTGATCTCCTTGTCGCTCATCGGCAGGTAGAGCCGGTCGCGGAACTTCAACAGGTCCGGGAGCTTGAGCTTCTTCATCTGGTGGGTGGCGTTCTTGCCCTCCAGGGCGTCGATCGTCCAGCCCTTGACGGTGTGCGCCAGGATCACCGTCGGTTGTCCGACGTGCTTGGTCGCGGAGTGGAACGCGGAGTACACCTTGCGGTAGTCGTGCCCGCCGCGGGGGAGCTTCTCGATCTGCCGGTCGCTCATGTGCTCGACCATCTTGCGCAGCCGTGGGTCCGGTCCGAAGAAGTGCTCCCGGTTGTAGGCGCCGTCCTCGACCGAGAAGGTCTGGAACTGGCCGTCGGGGGTCGAGTTCATCTGGTTGACCAGGACGCCGTCGACGTCCCGGGCGAGCAGGTCGTCCCAGTCGCGGCCCCAGATCACCTTGATCACGTTCCAACCGGCACCACGGAAGTTGGCCTCGAGCTCCTGGATGATCTTGCCGTTGCCCGTCACCGGCCCGTCGAGCTGCTGCAGGTTGCAGTTGATCACCCAGGTGAGGTTGTCGAGCTCCTCGCGGGCCGCGATCCGGATCGCGCCCAAGGACTCGGGCTCGGCCATCTCGCCGTCGCCGAGGAACGCCCAGACGTGCTGGTCGGAGGTGTCCTTGATACCGCGGTTGGTCAGGTAGCGGTTGAACCGCGCCTGGTAGATCGAGTTGATCCCGGTCAGGCCCATCGAGACCGTGGGGAACTCCCAGAAGTCCGGCATCAGCCGTGGGTGCGGGTACGACGAGAGTCCCTTGCCGACGCCGTGCTGCACCTCCTGGCGGAAGTTCAGCAGCTGCTGCTCGCTCAGGCGGCCCTCGAGGAACGCGCGGGCGTAGATGCCGGGCGAGGCATGGCCCTGGAAGTAGATCTGGTCGCCCCCGCCCGGGTGGTCCTTGCCGCGGAAGAAGTGGTTGAAGCCGATCTCGTAGAGGCTGGCGCTCGACTGGTAGGTCGCGATGTGCCCGCCGACCTCGAGCCCGGGCCGGTTCGCGTCGCTCACCATCACCGCTGCGTTCCAGCGCACGAAGGCCCGGATCCGGCGCTCGACGTCCTCGTCGCCGGGGAACCACGGCTCGCGCTCGGGCGGGATCGTGTTGATGTAGTCGGTGCTGCGCAACGCCGGTACGCCGACGGCCTTCTGGCGTGCGCGTTCGAGGAGGCGCAGCATCACGTACCGCGCGCGTTCGCGGCCGCGGTCGTCGACGAGCGCGTCGAACGAATCGATCCAGTCGTTGGTCTCGTCCGGGTCGATGTCGGGGAGTTGCGTCGGCAGGCCCTCGTGGATGACGGGGGGTGCTGCCGGCGCCGGGCGGTCTGAGGTTGTGTTCTCGTCGGGCACCCTTGCATCTTGGCACGTTCAAACCGCCGAAGAAATTTACTGATCGGTAGGTCTCGCGAGGCTCGCCGGGACGCCCGCTCGAGCGTGTCCCGACGCTTCTGACGCAGCCGGACGGCGTCCGGTGGGCGGTATCGGAGGGCCCCGGGCTTGCGTTCGGATAGCGGTGTCCGCTGAACTTGGGCAACTGCTTCCATCGGGGAGGCGGAGCGAGCATGGAAATGAGGCATCGACGTGAGCCCGTCGCAAGGGGCCGACCTGGTGGTCGACCGGTTGGGCATCAAGCCCGGCATGGTCGTGCAGGAGCTCGGCTGGGACGAAGACGTCGATGACGAAGTGCGCATCGCGATCGAGGACGCCATCGACGCGGACCTGGTCGACGGCGACCACGGCAACGTGGTCGACGCCGTGATCATGTGGTGGCGCGACGGCGACGGCGACCTGGTCGACGCGCTCGTCGACTCACTGACCGACCTCGTCGGTGGAGGCGCGGTCTGGCTGTTCTCCCCGAAGGTCGGACGACCCAACGCGGTCGCGCCGTCCGATGTCGCCGAGGCTGCCCCGGTCGCAGGTCTCTCGACCACCACCACCGTGGCGGTCAGCAGCGACTGGTCGGCCACCAAGCTGGTCGCGCCGAAGTCGCACTGAGGTACGACTGACCCGGTCAGGTCGCCGGTTCCCGGCGAGCCGCCGCGATCCCGATGACGGCCGGGCGTACTGCTCGCGCGCTCTGGGTACGGGGAGGGTCGAGGACCCTGTCAGCGCGAACTTCGCGAGCAGTACGGTGTGCTCGCGTCCTGTCCGTGGGTGCACTGTCGAAGGAGGCCATGCCGGATGACTGGCTCGCTCGTCGACAAGGTGGCTGCCCGGGTCGCAGCCGAGGCGAAGAAGCAGGCCACCGCTGCACGGGTGCTCACCCGTGCCGGGATCATCCAGCCCTTCGGTCCGGTGACGCTGGTCGGGATCGTGAAGGCGGTCAGCACCTGGGGGATGGGCCTGGCGGGTGGTTTCAGTGCGGTCGCGGTCAGGTTCCCGGACCGGGACGGCGTCATCGACGAGCTCGGCTCGTTGTCGTTCCGCGAGATCGACGAACGCAGCAACGCCCTGGCTGATGCCCTCGCGAAGCGCGGCGTCCGCGCCGGCGACGGTGTCGCCCTGCTTGCCCGCAACCACCGCGGGTTCCTCGATGCGGCGCTGGCGATCTCCAAGCTGGGTGCGCACGTGCTGCTGCTCAACACCGCGTTCGCCGCCCCGCAGCTGGGCGAGGTCTGCGAGCGCGAGCAGGCCAAGGCGATCATCCACGACCAGGAGTTCGACGGCCTCGTGGACGCGGCGGGTGTCTCGGTGCCACGGATCCTGGCCTGGGTCGACGGCGACCCGGGGGATCGCGACTCGACCGACGCGTTGATCGCGCACGGGTCCCGCGCGGCCCGCAAGGCGCCCGCATCCGAGGGCAAGATCGTGATCCTCACCTCCGGCACCACCGGTACGCCGAAGGGGGCCCCACGCGGCGGCGGCAACTTCGACGCGGCGGTGGCGCTGCTCGAGCGGATCCCGCTGCGCAGCAACTGGCGCGTGCACGTGGCGGCTCCGTTGTTCCACACCTGGGGCTTCGCGCACCTGAGCATGTCGATGCTGCTGGGCAACACGGTGGTGCTGACCCGCAAGTTCGACCCCGAGACCGCGCTGAAGACGATCGTCGAGCACCAGTGCCAGTCCTTCGTGGTGATCCCGGTGATGCTGCAGCGGATCCTGCGGCTTCCCCAGGCGACGCTCGACTCCTACGACCTGTCCTGCGTGCAGGTCGTCGCCGCGTCCGGTTCGGCCATGCCCGGCAACCTGTCGATCGAGTGGATGGACCAGTTCGGGGACACGCTGTACAACATCTACGGATCCACCGAGGTCGCCTGGGCCAGCGTCGCGCAACCGGCCGACATGCGAGCCGCACCAGGCACGGCGGGCAAGCCGCCGGTCAACACGATCGTCCGGCTCTACGACGACCAGGGCGTCGAGGTCCCGCCGGGCGGGACCGGCCGGATCTTCGTCGGCAACTCGATGCTCTTCGAGGGCTACACCGGCGGCGGCCACAAGGACCGCATCGACGGTCTGATGAGCTCTGGCGACATCGGCCGCTTCGACTCCGAGGGACGGCTGTTCGTCGAGGGCCGCGACGACGAGATGATCGTCTCTGGTGGTGAGAACGTCTTCCCCAAGGAGGTCGAGGACTGCCTCGCCCGGCACGAGCAGGTCGTCGAGGTGGCGGCGCTCGGTGTCGACGACGAGGAGTTCGGCAAGCGTTTGCGAGCCTTCGTCGTCCTGGCTCCCGGCGGCACCGTCACCGAGGACGAGCTGCGTGAGCACGTCCGCAGCAACCTGGCCCGGTACAAGGTCCCGCGCGACTTCGTCTTCCTCGACGAGCTACCCCGCAACGCGACCGGCAAGATCCTCAAGCGCGAACTCGTCGACTACGAAGGCTGACCTGATGCCACTTGCCCTGGGTGACCGGGCCCCGGACTTCGCCCTGCGTGACCAGCACGGGGCGGAGTTCCGGCTCTCGTCGTACGCCGGTGAGAAGGCGGTCCTGCTCGTCTTCTTCCCGTACGCGTTCAGCGGTGTCTGCACCGGGGAGCTGACCGGCTTCCGCGACCGGTTGGGGGAGTTCGAGAGCGGCACCAGCACGATGGCCGCGATCTCGTGCGACCCGATCTACACCCAGCGCGCGTTCGCCGATCGGGACGCGCTCTTCTTCCCGCTGCTCTCCGACTTCTGGCCGCACGGTGCCGTGGCCTCGGCGTACGGGGTCCTCGACGCGGAGCAGGGCTGCCCGACCCGGTCGTCCTACATCGTCGGCAAGGACGGTCGGATCACCTGGTCGGTGCACAACAACATGGGTGAAGCGCGCGATCTGGACATCCACGCCACACGCCTGACCGGCGACGTCTAGTCACTTCGGGCCATTTAGACGCGTGGTTGGGGTTTGGCCTTGCATCTGGCAAGAGACCTGCCAAGATGGGCCTGTTGCGACCGCTGATGACCCGAGACGTCAGCGGTCGCAGCCTTTTCCGCACCTGTTCATGTTGGTGCCGTCGCGCTGCGACCTCTAGTCTGTCCCCTCGGTTCGACGAGTAGTGCGAGGGCGTGTAGCTCAGCGGTAGAGCGCTTCCCTTACAAGGAAGATGTCGGGGGTTCGATCCCCTCCGCGCCCACCAGTCTCCACGGTGTCGTCCCGTTCCACCGCAGGCCGGTGCGGAAGGATGGCGACCATGAGCACCGAAGACGGCCTCGGGGCCGCAGTGAGACCGTCGACCGTGCGGATCGCGCGCAGGACCGTCCGGCTCCAGGAGTGCAGCCTGTTCTACACCGAGGTGGTGGGCCTGCCGCTGCTGACCTCGTTCCGCGACCACGACGGTTACGACGGCGACGTCCTCGGGATCCCGGACGAGTCGGTCCAGCTCGAGCTGGTCCGGACGCCGAACGGCGGGCCGGTCCCGGGCAGCCGGTGCCTTCGCGGTCCGCGATCCCGAGGGTCGGGTCGTCCTGGTGGTCCCGGGATGACCGACCGCTCGGTTCGGGCGGTGGCTAGATTGGCCTCATCCACTGTGACGGAGGCCATTCGTGTTCGTTCCCTTCAGCGCCGCTGACTTCCTCGACCGCGCCCTGGCGGTCTACCGCGACCGCGTCGGCGTCGTCGACGAGCCGGACCAGCCGGCGGCATCGCTCGGCGAGCTGACCTATGCCGAGCTCGGTGCGCGTGCGCGGGCGATGGCGGCCCGGTTGGACGCCCTGGGCATCGAGCCGGGCGAGCGGGTCGCGTTCGTCTCGCACAACAGCGCGCGGTTGCTCAGTGCCTTCTTCGGCGTCTGCGGGTACGGCCGGGTGCTGGTGCCGGTGAACTTCCGGCTCTCGGTCGAGGAGGTGTCCTACATCGTCGAGCACAGCGGCGCCCGGGTCCTGTACGTCGACCCGGAGCTCGCCGGGTCGCTCGCGGAGGTGGCCTGCGAGTTCACGTTCGTGCTCGGCGAGGACGAGGACCTGTACGCCGACGACGTCGAGCCGCGCGCCTGGGAGCACGACGAGGGCGCGACCGCGACGATCAACTACACCTCGGGCACGACGGCGCGTCCCAAGGGGGTGCAGATCACCCACCGCAACATCTGGACCAACGCGGTCACGTTCGCGCTGCACGCCGGTGTGACCGACCGCGACGTCTACCTGCACACGCTGCCGATGTTCCACGCCAACGGCTGGGGGATGCCGTTCGCGATGACCGGGCTCGGGGTGCCGCACATCGTGCTGCGCAAGATCGACGGTGCCGAGATCCTGCGGCGGATCGAGGAGCACGGTGTCACGGTGATGTGCGCCGCGCCCGCCGTGGTCAACGCGGTCCTCGACGCGGCTGCCACCTGGGACGGCCCGGTCCCCGGACGCGACACGGTCCGGATCATCGTGGCCGGGGCCCCGCCGCCGACGAAGACCGTGGTGCGGGTCGCCGAGGAGCTCGGTTGGGAGTTCCTGCAGATCTACGGGCTGACCGAGACCTCGCCGGTGCTCACCGTGAACCGGACCCGGGCCGAGTGGGACGACCTGACGGCCGAGGAGCGCGCTGCGAAGCTGGTGCGCGCCGGCAACCCTGCCCTCGGGGTCACCCTGAGGATCTCCGACTCCGGCGAGGTGCTCGCGCGGTCGAACGTGGTCCTCGAGGGCTACTGGGAGCAACCCGAGGAGTCCGCAGCGGCCCTGGCCGACGGCTGGTTCCACACCGGTGACGGGGGAGTGATCGGCGAGGACGGCTACTTGACGATCGTGGACCGGAAGAAGGACGTGATCATCACTGGTGGCGAGAACGTGTCCTCGATCGAGGTCGAGGACGTGATCTTCAGCCACGCGGACGTTGCCGAGGTCGCTGTCATCGGGATCCCGCACGAGAAGTGGGGCGAGACGATCAAGGCGCTCGTGGTCAGGGCGGAGGGCTCGACGCTCACCGAGGCCGAGCTGATCGCCTACTGCAAGACCAAGGTGGCGAGCTACAAGGCGCCCACCTCGGTCGAGTTCCGCGACGAGCTGGCCAGGACGGCCACCGGCAAGCTGCAGAAGTTCAAGCTCCGCGCGCCGTACTGGGAGGGGCGGGACCGACAGGTGAACTAATTGCAAAGAATACTTTGCAAAGGATTCTTTGTGATTTAGCGTGGTTCCCATGGAACGTTCCTACGTCCGGCCCACCCTCGACGGGCTCAAGGCGCTGAGCCACCCCGGTCGGCTGCGGATGCTCGGTCTGCTCCGCAGCGAAGGTCCGGCCACGGCGACGACGCTGGCGGTTCGGCTCAGCCTGAACAGCGGCGCGACCTCGTACCACCTGCGCCAGCTCGAGAAGCACGGCTTCGTCGTCGAGGACACCGAGCGCGGCAATGCGCGTGACCGGTGGTGGCGTGCGGCTCATCAGAGCACCCACACCGATTCGGCCGACATGACGACACCCGAGGAGCACGACACCTACGACGCCTACCTGCAGTCGGTGGTGATGTTCCACGACGAGCGGATGCAGCGCTCCCTGGAGGAGCGGCGCCTGCTCCCGGCCGCCTGGCGCGACGCCGGGGACCTCAGTGACTGGTCGCTCCGGCTCACCGCGCAGCGTGCCCAGGAGCTCGTCCTGGCGGTGCACGAGCTGATCGACGGCTTCGGCGAGGACGCGGACGACGACCCCGGGGCCGCGCCGTACGTGCTGAACCTGAACGCCTTCGTCCGGCCCGGGGTGATCGGCCTCGAGGAGGAGGAGACGTGAGCCGGCACCCCTTCTGGGGCTACCTCACCGCGCAGGCGGTCTCGGTGACCGGCACCCGGGTCTCGATGATCGCGATCCCGTGGTTCGTGCTCACCTCCACCGGCTCGGCCACCCGCACCGGCGCGGTCGCGTTCGCGGAGATGGCGCCGCTGGTGGTCCTGCAAGCACTGTCGGGACCGCTGATGGATCGGCTCGGTGGGCGCCGCGTCGCGATCACCTGCGACCTGCTCAGCGTCCTGGTGGTCGGATCCATCCCGTTGGCGCACGTCCTCGGGATGCTGACGTTCCCGACGCTGGTCGTGCTCGTCGTCCTGGCCGGTTCGCTGCGCGGTCCCGGTGACGCGGCCCGGCACGCGATGCTGCCGGTGCTGGTCGAGCAGGTCGGGATGCCGACCGAGCGGGCCACCGGGCTGACCGGCGCGGTCGAACGCGGGGCCAGCATGGCCGGCGCCGGGATGGCCGGTGGCCTGGTGGTGCTGGTGGGCGCCGCGGACGCCCTCACCGTCGATGCGGTGTCGTTCCTCGGCTCCGGGCTGCTCCTGCTGCTGACCACCAAGGCAGCGGGCACGCGCACAGTCACGAACACGGGGGAGCACACCGGCGGGCTGGCGGCGTACGGTGCTGAGCTGCGCTCTGGCTGGGACTTCATGCGCAAGGACCCGATCCTGATGGGGATCTGCACGATGGTGGCGGTGACCAACCTTCTCGACGCCTCCTGGTCCTCGGTGCTGGTGCCCGTGTGGGCCCGGTCGAGCGGTCACGGGGTGCAAGCGGTCGGCTTGCTGGGGGCGACCTTCGGAGGTACCGCGATCCTCGGGTCGGTGGTCGCTGCTGTCTACGGAGCCCGGCTACCCCGCTACTTCGTCTTCGTCGTGGCATTCCTGTTCGCCGGGGTGCCCCGCTTCGTCGCACTGGCGCTGGACTCTCCGTTGACGGTCGTGCTGGCGGTCGCCGTCGTCGGCGGGTTCGCCTCGGGCTTCCTGAACCCGGTCCTCGGTGCGGTGCTGTTCGAGCGGATCCCAGCGGACCTGATGGGCCGGGTCAGCTCGATGAACCTCGCGCTGAGCTGGTCACTGATCCCGTTCGGGGGGTTGCTCGGCGGCCTGCTGGTGGCGTCGGTCGGCATCTCGCCGGCGCTGCTGGTGGCCGGGGGCGCTTACTTCGCGACCACGATGCTGCCGGTGGTGCAGCGGCCGCGCTGGCGCGCGATCGACGAACGGCCGGCACCGGAGGCGGCACTCGTCAGCAGATAGCCTCCTGCCATGCGCCTCGCCGATCTCCTCGCCCTGGTCGACGGCTGGTACCCGCCCGGTCACGCCGAGGACTGGGACGCCGTCGGCCTGGTCTGCGGCGATCCCGAGGCCGACGTACGGCGGATCCTGCTCGCGATCGATCCGGTGCTCGCGGTCGCGGACGAAGCGGTCGCGCTCGACGCCGATCTGGTGATCGTGCACCACCCGCTCTACCTGAGGGGCACCACCTCGGTCGCCGCGACAAGCCCCAAGGGCCAGGTCGTGCACCGGCTGATCGGCAACGGCTGCGGGTTGTTCACCGCGCACACGAACGCCGATTCGCCGACGGGCGGGGTGAGCGAGGCGATCGCGCTCGCGCTCGGGCTGAGCGACGTCCGGCCCCTCGAGGCCGATCCGCGGGACCCGTTCGACAAGATCGTCGCGTTCGTCCCGGTCGCGGAGGCCGAGCGGGTCCGGACCGCGATGACCGACGCCGGCGCTGGCGCGGTCGGGGACTACGACTCGGCCAGCTTCAGCACTCCGGGCGAGGGCAGGTTCCGCCCGCTCGACGGCGCGAACCCGGCGATCGGAGCGGTCGGCGAGCTCGAGGTCGTTCCCGAGGTGAGGGTCGAGGTGGTCACCGACCGGGCACTGCGCGGGGCGGTGCTGGCAGCGCTGGTCGCGGCGCATCCCTACGAAGAACCGGCGTACGACGTGATCGAGCTGGCGACGCTGCCCGATCCGACCCGGGGATCCGGGCGGATCGGCGTCCTGACGACGCCGATGTCACTGCGCGAGTTCACGGCCCACGCTGCCGGTGTCTTCCCGGCGACGGCGCAGGGCCTGCGGGTCGCGGGCGATCCCGATCGGATGGTCCGCACCGTCGCTCTGTGCGGCGGCTCCGGCGACTTCCTGCTCGACCGGGCCCGGGCGGCCGGAGCCGACGTGTACGTGACCTCGGACCTGCGGCACCACCCGGCGTCGGAATCGCAGGAGGCCGGCGGCCCCGCGCTGATCGACGTGGCTCACTGGGCGGCCGAGTCGCTCTGGTTGCCGGTACTCCGCCGTCGGCTGGTCGCGTCGCTGGGCGCTGGGCCTGACGATACGGTGGGGGTGGAGGTGCACATCAGCACCACCACCACAGATCCCTGGACCTTCCGGGTCTGACCTGCCGAGGAGCACTGCGCTGAAAGCCGATCCGAACGTCCAGCTGAAGCTTCTCGAGGTGCAGGAGCTCGACTCGCGTCTCGACGCCCTGCGCCACCAGCTCGGCACCATCCCCGAGGCGATCGCGCTGGCCGAGCTGAAGCGCGGGCGCTCCGACGTCGACGACGCTGCCCGCGACCTGCGGGTCGAGGTCTCCGACCTGACCGCTGAGCAGAAGCGCGCCGACGCCGACGTCGAGCAGGTCAAGGCCCGCCGGGTGCGCGACCAGGGAATGATCGACTCCGGATCGATCGGGGACCCCAAGGCCCTCCAGCGGATGCTCGGCGAGCTGGAGTCGTTGCAGCGCCGCATCTCCGACCTCGAGGACGTCGAGCTCGACGTGATGGAGCGGCTGGAGACGGCGCAGACCGATCTCGACGGTCGCGAGGCTGCACTCACCAAGATCGACGGCGAGGCTGAGGCGCTCGAGCAGACCCGGGCCCAGAAGGCCGCTGAGCTCGAGCAGGACCGGGCCTCGGTCGCCGAGGCGCGCCGGGCCGCCGCCGAGGGCCTGCCCGAGGACCTGGTGGCGCTCTACGAGAAGCTCCGGGCCGCCAAGGGCGGTACTGGTGCCGCAGCACTGCGGCGCCGCGAGTGCGAAGGCTGCCGGCTCACCCTCAACGCCTCCGACCTGGCCGTGATCGCCGCGAAGCCGAGCGACGAGGTCGTCCGCTGCGAGGAGTGCGACCGGATCCTGGTGCGGACCAGCGAATCGGGCCTGTGACCGAGGCGGTTCCTGACGTGGTCGTCGTCGAGGCCGACGGCGGTTCGCGGGGCAACCCGGGGCCTTCGGCGTACGGGGCGGTGCTGCTCGATGCCGCGACCGGCGCCGTGATCGCCGAGACCGGCGCGACGATCGGCGAGGCGACCAACAACGTCGCCGAGTACCGCGGGCTGATCGCCGGACTCGAGCTGGCTGCCGAGCACGCACCCGCGGCGCGGATCGAGGTCCGGATGGACTCGAAGCTGGTGATCGAGCAGATGTCGGGCAACTGGAAGATCAAGCATCCCTCGATGCGACCGCTCGCGGCGCAGGCCACGGGCCTTACCCCGCCGGGCACGACCTTCACCTGGATCCCGAGGGAGCAGAACACCCGCGCCGACCGGCTGGTCAACCAGGAACTGGACGGCGCGAAGGAGCCGACGAAGGTCGACCGGGGTTGGTCGGCTCCCACGGATCCGCCGACCGTCCTGGTCCTGGTCCGGCACGGGGTCACCGATCACACGTCCGGCAAGCTGTTCTCCGGTGGACTGGGTGGCGCGAACCCACCGCTGAACGACGAGGGCCGGGCCCAGATCCGCGCTACCGGGGAGTGGCTGGCACCGCTGGCGGAAACGGTCGACGCGCTGATCACCTCGCCGGTACGGCGCACCCTGGAGTCGGCGGAGATCCTTGCCGAGCTGCTCGGGACCACGACGGCGGTCGAACCCGGGATCGCCGAGATGGACTTCGGGTCCTGGGACGGACTCGCGTTCGCGGACGTGCGGGAGCGGTTCCCCGACGAGCTCTCGGCGTGGTTCGGCGACGTGGCCTACGCGCCGCCGCAGGGCGAGTCGTTCGAGCAGGTGGCGGCCCGCGTGCTCGAGGGCCGCGACCGGATCCTGGCAGCCCATCCCGGCCGGACGGTCGTGGCCGTCAGCCACGTGACGCCGATCAAGACCCTGGTGGCCGACGCGCTCGGTGCGCCCCTGGACGCGCTCTACAAGATGGAGCTCTCGCCTGCGTCGGTCACGGTGATCTCGTACTTCCGCGGTGGACGGGGCGGGAACGAGCTGCTGGCGAGCCTGCGGTTGTTCAACGCCCGGCCGAACGACGCTCCGCTGTAGATCTTACTTGGTGGCGAGAAGTAAGGCACGGGAGTAATTTGTAGGCATGAGTATCGCGACGATGACGAGCAAGGGCCAGATCACGATCCCGAAGGACGTGCGCGACGAACTCGGCCTGGAGCCCGGTGTGAAGATCGACTTCGTGCGGGTCAGTGAGCGCGAGTTCAGGATCCGTCCGAAGAACCTGGACGTCTCCGCGCTCTTCGGCATCCTGAAGTACGACGGTCCGCCGATCACCATCGAGGAGATGAACGAAGCGATCCGCGATGGCTGGGCGGGAATCGAACGGTGATCACCCTCGACACCAGCGTCCTGGTCAGGGCGTTGGCGAACGACGACCCGCATCAGAGCAAGAAGGCGCAAGCGTTCCTGGCCGGGCTGACGGTGGAGAGCCCGGGATTCGTCAATCTCATCGTGATGACTGAGCTGGTGTGGGTCCTTCAGCGGGTGCTCAAGTTCGAGGTCAACGCTGTTCACCAAGCCTTGGACACCCTGTTGGGGACGCCGGTTCTCGAGATCGAGGACGGTGAATCGGTTGGCGAGGCGCTCGAGGCTTCGCGCCGCGGTGCCGACTTCCCGGACGCGCTGATCGAGGCGACCAACCGTCTGTACGGCGTCACCGAGACCGTGACCTTCGACCAGGACGCCGCCCGCCGCTTCGGCTGGCAGCTTCTCGGCTAGAGCTCGCGCACGATCACGTCGAGCTGCTGGCCCGTCGCCTTGGGATCGTGCGGCTCGACCTGCCAGCCCAGTCCGCTGAGGTGCTCCGCGAGAGAGAGCGGCGTACGCGGTGTCGAGCCGTCGAGCAGCAGCTCGCGGACGATCCGGCCCTTGGTCGCCTTGTTGAAGTGGCTGACGACCTTGCGCTCCTTGCCGACCTCGTGCAGCACCCGGACGGTCGCGACGTGCGGCCCGATCAGGCTCGGTGGACGCCAGAAGCCGGCGTACATCGAGGACCGCAGATCGATCACCAGACCGGTCCCGGCTGCGGGTGAGAGGACCTCGTCGAGGTGGTCGCGCCACCAGGTGCTGACGATCCCGATGCCGGGCAGGTTGGTGTCACCCGAGAGCCGGTACGACGGGATCGCGTCGTTGGGTCGGACCACGCCGAACAGCGACGACATGATCCCGAGCCAGCGGGTGGCGCGGCGGCGCGCCGGCCCGGTCAGCGAGGCCAGGTCCAGGGCGTCGTACAGGACGCCGGTGTAGATCCGGTCCGCCCGCATCGCGGCCGTCGTGAGCAGCCGGCTGTTGCGTTCGACGTGGTGCTGCTGGGTGGGCCCGAGGTCGAGGACGGTCGATGCGCGGTCGATCCGGACCTGGTCGTGCAGCGGCGCACCACCGGAGGTCGTGCACAGCGCGACCAGGGCGTCGAGGACCTGACTGCGAGCGCCGGTCAGCTCGGGGAAGTCGAGAGCCTCGAGCGCGAGCGGCCTGCCCCGTCGGGGCGAGGACTTTCCCTCGGACGGCGGCAGCAGGATCAGCATTCGCGCAGCCTAGGCCAGCACCTCGAGGTCAGTGCATAGGGTGGGCATGGTCGGCTGGGCCCCAGCCGCGAACGAGGAGTCGATGGTGGGCAGTCGTGTGCTGAGCGTCCGCAACGGTGTCGCCGAGCTGGAGCAGGCGGTCGCCGCGATCCAGGCCGAGCTGAAGCTGGTCGCGGAGTTCCCGGCCGACGTCCGGGCTGCGGCGCAGGCTGCGGCAGCGAACCCCAGGCTGCCCGATCTGGACCGGACCGACCTGCCGTTCGTGACCATCGATCCGGCTGGCTCGATGGATCTCGACCAGGCGATGCACCTGGACCGCGACGGCACCGGGTACGTCGTGCACTACGCGATCGCGGACGTCGCTGCCTTCGTGGATCCCGGCGGGCCGATCGATCTCGAGGCCCATCGCCGTGGCGAGTCGATGTACGGCGCCGACGACCGGATCCCGTTGCACCCGCCGGAGCTCTCCGAGGCCGCCGCGTCGTTGCTGCCCGACCAGGTCCGGCCGGCGTTCCTGTGGACCATCAAGCTCGACGCGACCGGGGAGCAGGTCGACGCGCACGTCGAGCGCGCCCGGGTCCGGTCGACGGCGCGGCTCGACTACGACGGCGTCCAGAGTGCCCTGGACGACGGGTCGGCGGGCCCGGTGCTGGTGCTGCTCAAGGAGGTCGGGCTGCTGCGGCAGCGCAAGGAGGCCGAGCGCGGCGGCGTCAGCCTGCCGATGCCCGAGCAGGTGATCGACTGCGGCCCCGAGACCTGGACCCTGGAGTTCCGGCGGATGCTGCCGGTCGAGGACTGGAACGCGCAGATCTCGCTGCTCACCGGATTCGCGGCGGCCTCGATGATGGTCTACGGCAAGGTCGGGATCCTGCGCACGCTGCCGCCGCCGGACCCGAACAGCGTCACCAGGTTGCACCGCACCGCGCGCGCCCTCGGGATCGACTGGCCCGCGGAGCAGCACTACCCGGACTTCATCCGTGCTCTGGACCCGACGGTACCGAGCAACCTGGCGATGGTTACCGCCTGCACAGCACTGCTCCGGGGCGCCGGGTACGCCGCGTTCGACGGTGAGCTCCCGGCCCAGCCGCTGCACGCAGCGCTCGCCTCCGAGTACGCGCACGTCACCGCACCGCTGCGCCGGCTGGTGGACCGGTACGGCCTGGAGACCTGCGCCGCACTCTGTGCCGGTACGCCGGTCCCGGACTGGGTGCGGACCGGCCTGGACGCGTTGCCGGACCTGATGCGCGACTCCGGGCGACGCGCGAACGGCTACGAGAACGCGGTGGTCAACATGCTCGAGGCGGCGACGCTGAGGACGCGGATCGGTGAGCAGTTCAGCGGTGTCGTGGTCGAGGCGGATCGTGACGACCCGGCGAAGGGTGATGTCGTGATCCGGGATCCTGCCGTGCAGGCGCACGCCACCGGATCAGGCCCGCTCCCGATCGGCGAGGAGCTCACCCTGACGCTGACCGAGGCGGACCCGGTCGCCCGCGTGGTCCGCTTCAGTGCCTGAAGGACCTCAACCGAGGCGGGTGACCTGGACGTCGACGACCATCGACGACGTACCGGCTCCGGTGAAGATGCCGGACAGCGGCCGTACGTCGGCGTAGTTGCGTCCGGTCGCGACGACGATGTGCCGGTCTGCCGGCTCGTGGTCGTTCGTCGGGTCCCAACCGCGCCAACCGCCGTCCCACCACTCGACCCACGCGTGCGACTCGCCCTTGACCGTCTCGCCGATCGTCGGGTCCGACTGCGGGTGCAGGTAGCCAGACACGTACCGGGCAGGGATGCCGAGCTGGCGCAGTCCGCCGATCACCAGGTGCGCCATGTCCTGGCACACACCGGCGCGGGCCTCCCACGAGTCCGCGGCGCGACCCTGGACGTCGGTGCTGCCGACGACGTACTCGACCTCGTCGTGGATCAGCGAGCAGATCGCCCGGGCGGCCGAGTCCGGGTCCGGGCTGGACGTGCCGATCTCGGCGTAGCGGGCTGCGAGATCCGCGGGTGGGCGGACCCGGTCGCGGATGTGCAGCAGCTCGGTGAACCGGTCCCGGATGTCCTCGGCTGCGAGGTCCGACCACGACAGCCGCGGTGCCGGGTTGTGGTGGTTCTCGGTGTGCACCGTGGCGGTCGCGATCACCGTCATCGAGTCGTGCGGGTCGAGGACCTCGAACGCAGTGACCTGGGTGCCCCAGTAGTCGCGGTAGGACCACGTCCACGGTGTCGGGTGCACGTCGAGCCGGGTGTGCACGGCGATCTGGCCGTTGGCGGTCTGGGGGGTGAGCCGGGCTTCGTTGAAGGAGGCCATCGCGCCGCCCTCGTAGCTGAACCTCGTCGTGTGCACGACCTTGATCTGCATGCTCACCAGCTCCCCGGGTTCCAGATGGTCGCGACCGTACCGGCGAAGTAGCGCCGGGTCACGGCGTCGGTCGCCAGCGCACAGGTGCGCTGGAGGCGTTCCATCTCGTGCGGAAGATCGGTCAGGACGTCGGCGAGCGCGCGGTACTCCAGCTCGGCCCGGGTGCGACCGAGCAGGCGCTGGGCCTCGTTCTGGAACCCGGCACGTTGTCCGGAGGACTCCAGGTTCTCCAGGCACTGCTCGGCGCGACCCAGCGAGAACACCACCGAGCGCGGGAAGAGCCGGTCGAGGACCAGGAACTCGGCCGCCTTCAGGTCGGTCTCGAGGCCGTTGTAGGTACGCAGGAACGACTCGTAGCCACCGCTGGCCCGCAAGGAGGTCGACCAGGCCGACGAGGTCGACACCGAGGCGGCCGCGACCAGGCGTGCGGTCATGTCGGCCCGCTCGATCGAGCGGCCCAGCATCAGGAACTGCCAGCCCTCGTCCCGCGGCATGGTCGCGTCGGCGGTGCCGTTGATCAGCGCGGCCCGGTCGCGGACCCAGCGGAACGAGGCCGACGGGCCCATCCGTTCGAACTGGCCGCTCGGGATCATCCGCCAGGTGGTGTTCACGGCCTCCCACATCGAGGTCGACATGGTTTCCCGGGCCCGACGGGCGACTTCGCGGGCGTTGCTCAGGTTCGCGTGGATCGAGGCGGGGGAGCCCGGGTCGTAGGCGAGGCGCTGCAGCAGCTCGTAGGTGCCGACCACCTCGCCGGCGTCGATCGGGACCCCCATGATCGCGAGGACCTCCTCGCAGGTCGTCGGGAGGTCCAGGGTCGGGTCGTCGACCATCAGCTGGGTCTGCACCTCGAGGATCCGGGCCGTGTCCTCGGCGCGTTCGACGTACCGGCCGATCCAGAACAGGGACTCCGCGATCCGGCTCAGCATGTCGCGCCGTCCGTGCTCGGGGCCTGCGCGTGCTCGCGCGCCTGTTGCTGTTGCTGTTGCTGCTGTTCTGGGGCTCCGGGGCCGACCGGCCCGCTGTCCAGCGGCGCGATCTCGCGCGGTCCGCTCGCCGTCAGCTCGATCCGGGCGGGGGCCGGGCTGACCGCCGTTCCGGAACCCGCGAGGACCCAGGTGTCCTTCGATCCACCGCCGCGCGACGAGTTCACGATCAGCTCGCCCTCGGCCAGGGCGACCCGGGTCAGGCCGCCCGGAAGGACCCAGACCTTGTCACCGTCGTTGACCGCGAACGGCCGCAGGTCGACGTGCCGCGGCGCCATCTTCCCGTCGATGTAGGTCGGCACCGTGGAGAGCTGGACCACCGGCTGGGCGATCCAGGACCGCGGCTCCTTGAGGACCTCGGCGCGCAGGGTGTCCAGCTCGGCGGCCGTGGCGACCGGGCCGATCACGATGCCCTTGCCGCCGCTGCCGTCGACCGGCTTGAGGACGAGCTCGTGGAGCCGGTCCATCACCTCCTCGCGGTGCGCGGCCTCGCCCAGGCGCCAGGTGTCGACGTTGGCCAGCACCGGCTCCTCGCTGAGGTAGTACCGGATCAGGTCGGGCAGGTAGGTGTAGGTCAGCTTGTCGTCGGCGACCCCGTTGCCGATCGCGTTGGCGATCGTCACGTTGCCGGCGCGGGCGGCGTTGATCAGGCCCGGGCAGCCGAGCAGGGTGTCGGCGCGGAAGTGCACCGGGTCGAGGAACTCGTCGTCGACCCGGCGGTAGATCACGTGCACCTGCTGGAGACCGTTGGTGGTCCGCATCACGACCCGGCCGCGACGGCACTCGAGATCACGACCCTCGACGAGCTCGACGCCCATGGTGCGGGCCAGCAGCGCGTGCTCGTAGTAGGCACCGTTGTACGCGCCGGGCGTCAGCACTACCACGGTCGGGTCGACGACACCCGCCGGGGCTGCGGCACGGAGGGCGGCGAGCAGCCGCTGCGGGTAGGAGTCGACCGGGCGCACCCGGTGCTGGGCGAACGACTCGGGGAGCGCCGTCGAGATCGCCCGGCGGTTGGTCATCACGTAGGAGACCCCGGACGGCACCCGGACGTTGTCCTCGAGGACCCGGAACTCGCCCTCGGCGTCGCGGATCAGGTCGATGCCGGAGACGTGCACCCGGACGCCGTTGGGCGGCTCGATCCCGAAGGTCTCGCGGGTGTAGTGGCTCGAGGTGGTCACCACGCTGCGCGGGATGACCCCGTCGCGGAAGGCCTCGCCGGGGCCGTAGATGTCGGCGAGGAACATCTCCAGGGCCTTGACCCGCTGCTGGACGCCGAGATCGATCCGGGCCCACTGCTGCTGCTCGATGACCCGCGGCAGGATGTCGATCGGGAAGGCGCGTTCCTCGCCGCCGATGTCGAAAGTGACGCCCTGGTCCAGGTAGCTGCTCTGCAGGCCCTCGACGCGTGACTGGAGATCGCGCGCCGGGAGGTCTCCGAGCGCGGCGAACAGCCGGGCGTACGGGTCCCGTGGGGCATGCCCGGTGAACATTTCGTCGTACGCCGGTCCTTCGTCGTCGTACGACTCAAAGAGAGGGTGAGTCACGTTGTGCACGGTAGACACCTGTCGTTTCTGGGTTGTTTCAGAAATGCGGCGAAAGGCGAGCGGTACCCGGAGGTTACGCCGCTATGCTCGTCGCGCGGATGGGCTGGCCGGGCGACCGCGTTGGGGGCAACTCCACCGAGGAAGGTCCGGGCTCCACAGGGCAGGGTGGTGGCTAATGGCCACCCGGGGTGACTCGCGGGAAAGTGCCACAGAAAACAGACCGCCTCCGACCTCCGGGTCGGCGGTAAGGGTGAAACGGTGGTGCAAGAGACCACCAGCGCGGCGGGTGACCGTCGCGGCTAGGCAAACCCCACCTGGAGCAAGATCAGACAGTGAGTGCTCGAGGGCGGCCCGCCTGAGCTCACGGGTAGATCGCACGATGGTGTCGGCAACGGCAGCACTAGATGGATGGTCGCCAACTCCGGCGTCGTGAGGCGTCGGGGCGAACAGAACCCGGCCTATGAGCCAGCCCGTCCGCACTGGGCCTCTGACCTGGGCTTTTACGATTTCGGAGGGGTCTCAGTTCGCAGGGAGTCCGCAAGGAACTAGGTCAACTGCTTCCCGTGGCCGGTCTTCTGAGGCGCGTACGACGAACCATGACCGGGGACAGTCAGGCGGCGGCCGGCTCCTGTCACTTGCAACCAGTGACCCTGCGCCAGAGTGTCGCGATTGCCGGCGCGGACCGCGGGGAACTCACTGCCGGGTCTTAGTTCACACGGGCGGTCGAGAGGATCTCGTCGACGGTGTTCTGGTCGTAGGCGTGCCTGTTCGGGCCGATGGCACTGGCTGCGAAGACGAGACTCTTGTTTCCCGCGTTGATCACGAAGCCAGTGGCGATGACCCCGTCGAGGTTCTGACGCACGTACGACGCGCCGTCCGAGTTCGGCCACTCGAAGATGTCGTTCGCGGGGACGTAGCCGTCCGCGGGCGTGAAAGAGCCAGATTTCTTGCTGTTGGACTTGATCGTGGTCAACGGCACGGCGGTGTCGATTGTCGCGATGATCGGGATGTTGCTGCTGTCTTTCGGCTTAGCGCCGGGAGCGATGATCTCGTACCCGTCGGGCACCGAGACGCTGTACGCCCCGCCGTCCAGCTCGATCCTGTCCCAGTCGAGAGGGGGCTCGCTGGGCTTCAGTGGCATCACCGCGCCCGTGCCCGAGATGGCTGGCTGAGTGGTCGGCGCTGCGGGCCTCGAGCTCCCCGTCGGGTCGCTCGTGCGTGTCTTAGTAGCTTGGCCGCTGCCGGAGCCGCATGCGCTCAACCCGAGAATGAGGGTGGCAATAGCGGCATAGCGGGCAATTCTCATGATGGGTCCTGTCTTCAGCCGAGTCTGCAGAAGGGTCCTCGAGAGCTCGTTCAGCGTCGTGGGCGAACTCCCCGTTAGCAGGGTACGCAGGATGCTCGGATCGAGACGACCGGGGAGTACAGCTCGCGCCCCAGCGGCGGAAGACATGACGCGACCTTGCTCGAGCTCATCGTGCTAGAAAAGTGCGGGCGCCGGCAGAATCCGGCTACTCAACCGGCTGAGCCGGGGCGGAGATGTAGAGGCAGTCCTGGGCTCCGCGAGGTGGCGCCGCTGCGGTGAGATTGCAATCGTTGGACACGAAAGCGACGCGCCCGTCGTCGGTGACCGAGAATTGACCGGTGACCCCGTGGCGACCGGGGCGGCCGTTGTCCTTGAGCGAAACGGCCACGGTCCTGTGGTCCTTCCTGTCCCAGAGCAGCGCCACCTCGCGCGCGCCGCCGGTGCCTGGTGCCGTACCGGCCGCCGGGGTGCCGTCAAAGACCACGAATCTGCCGTTGGCGCTCGCAGCGACCCCACCGCCGCTGGCCGAACCCGCGCGGGACACCCACGTCTTCCTGCCCGAGCGCAGGTCGAACTGGTAGACGTCAACGGCGTGGTTGCGATCCGCGGAGTCATACCCGTGCGTCGTCATCAGCGTGACGACGTGCCCGGATTCGGAGATGGCGCCGTCGCTGAACGATCCCGCCAACTCAGGTCCCAGCCGTGGAAATCCGGACGCGACCGTGCGTACTGCGTCGCTCGCGGACGACAGCAGGATCGTCGTCTTCTTCACATAGAGGCGCTCCCTGCCGTCGGTGCGATCAAGCGCGACGTCGGGGTATGAGGCGCGATGCGGATCTGCTTCCACGTGTCCGCTGTCGGTGACGTCGTACGCGTCGCCGGATACCCGCTTCAAACTGGCCTCGGAGCGGACCGTGCCGGTGACGATGTTGACCAGCACGACGCGGTTCGTGGCGTATCGACCGATCACCCACCACCGACCGTTGTCGGATGCCCCGATCTCGTCGTGTTCGTCGCCTCCGGAAATGATAGGTAGGTTCACCAGCCGCAGGCGCGCGCTGTTCGTGGCACCGGCCACACCGTGCGAGCCTGAGCACCCGCTGATCGCCGCACCGGTAAGCGCGACGGCGACCACGACACGGGTACATCGCGCAATTCGGGACACGAAATCTCAGGCCATCTTCGCTCGTGGTTCGCTGCTGACGGACACCCAGCGTACGCGGTACAGAGCGTCGTACGGCGACCATTCGGGTGCCGCCGGCGGCGGTGGAGCGACCTGCGTTCCACCGCAGCCTCGCCGACCTCGATCCACGTCCGCACCGCAACCGGGTTCGAGGTACAGGGGTAGTCATTGCTTGCGCGGACGGTCGATCCCGAGGCTCCCATCGAGGTCAAGGTCAGCCAACCTTCCGACGCACTGACAGCACGGGCTGCCGCAGCAGGAGCCTTCGACAGCCTCTTCCTCGGCCTCGTTGCGACAGCGATCCACGCCGCATCCAGGGCTGGACGGCCGTGATACCGAGCGAGGCTGTGCTGGCCCCAGAGCCGCCGCGTTTCAAACGACGCTGTACCGCGGATTGCTCGATGTCGGCCACGGCACGTCCGCATTCGTCGGGTCCCGATCTGATGGAGGACCAGTCATTCCGCACCCCAGAAGATCATCGGCACGACCCGGGCCCGAGAAAAACATCGGTCATGGGTGCAACCAGATCGGCTTCCCACGCGTCTACCTGTTCAAGAGGGTGTTGACCGTCGAGGAGGAGCCCGATGTCCGAGGCACGATCGTCTGCTGGACCAGAGCGCCGTTCTGACGCGGCTTCGCAGGAACGGGTGACCGTCGACGTGGCTTTTCGTCGCGCGGCGCTGATCCAGGACTCCAAGCTGTCGGTGCGCCTGCGCAGGCTCAACGCCCGCCGCCGCCAGGGGACGAACTGACCCGTCGGGCGGTTCGGACCTGCCTGATCGACGGCTAGGCTGGCTGCGTGCCACGTCTTGCTCAGGTTTCCCGCATCAACGTCCTGACCGCGATCCGGGATCACGACCTGCACGGTGCCGCGGCGTTCGTCGAGCCGCTCGGGTTCGACGGTCCTGTCGACGAGGTCCTCATCGAACGCGGACGTCGGTACGACGCCCGGGCGCTGCTCGCGTATGCGCACGGCAAGGCGACCGGTGACTACCTCACACCCGAGCAGCTCACGGTCAGCTCGCTCAAGGTGCTCACCGACCTCGGGTTCACGGTCGCGACCCGGGCCGAGCTCGAACGTCCGAAGCCGGCGCCGGCGGTCCGTGCCAACGCTGCCGCGCGCCCGAAGGCTGTCCGGGTTGCCAGGCCCGAACCGGTGGTCCGGCTCTGCCCGACGTGTTTCACCCAGCTGTCGGTCACCGGTACCTGCGACTACTGCGAATAGCGAAGGCCCCCTGCACTGCGGAGTCGCAGTACGGAGGGCCTTCGGCTGAGGCGTCAGACCTACTTGGCTGCGACCTTGCTGACCGACCGGTGCGGCGCGAGCACGCTGGTGTGGCTCGGGGCCCCGTGAGAACCCGCCGTCATGGCGTTGAACGTGATCTCGCCGTAGCCCTCGCGCATGTGGCGGTGGTGCGGGTGCACGTGCAGCACGAACTCGAGCAGCGTCGTCGTCGCTCTGGACGCCACCTTGGGCGTGTACAGGAACGTCCAGGTCCACGGACCGTCGTTGGGGCCGCCGTCCGACGGGCCTTCCCAGCCGTGTCCGCTGCTGCCGTAGTCGACCGGCCGCAGCGCGAACTGCTTGGTGCCCTTCGGCATCGTCAGCGTGAGCACGACCGGCGCTGTTGTCGCACCATCGCCGACGTTGGTGACCTGGGCGTGCACCGTGAAGCGGTGCTTCGCGCGGTGCCGGATGATCCCGTGGTTGGTGATCCGAATGGACGGAGCCGAGCCCGAGGCTGCGAGCGCCGGCGCCGTAGTTGCCACCGTGATCAGGGGGACCGCCCAAGCGGCGTTCGCACCTGTCCGGATGATGGTGCGTCGAGTCACCCCGGTGTGACCAGGCTCGATCTCGCCAGTTGTGTCTGTGCTGTCCGAATGCGACATGCCGTCTCCCGTGTGACGTCGTGCTGGACCCCCGTCTGAAGGAGAGGCTAGGACAATTCGAGGCGAACGTGCAAATGAGGACCTTTCGGCTCTCGTATACAGGTCTATACAGCCTCGGTCGTCGGGCTTTCATCAACCCTTCTATGAAAGTGTTGACCCGACGCGGTAGGTCTGGAACTGTCGCGTCATCACCGCAACCCAGGAGATCCCCGTGTCCGAGCAGTCAACGACCAGTCCCGCCCTTGCCGCTTCGCAGGCCTCCTGGCGCTGCGTCCAGGCCCGTGACAAGGCCGGGTGGCTGGCGTTGATGGCCGACGACATCGTCATCGAGGACCCGATCGGCGTCGCGATCACCAACGAGGACGGCAACGGTGTTCGCGGCAAGGCCGCGGTCGAGGAGTTCTTCGACAAGAACATCGCCACGAACAACCTGCGCGTCGAGTGCCAGGAGACGTTCCCGTCCAGCTCGGACCTCG
This sequence comes from Marmoricola sp., assembly GCA_025965315.1. Classification (GTDB taxonomy): domain Bacteria; phylum Actinomycetota; class Actinomycetes; order Propionibacteriales; family Nocardioidaceae; genus Marmoricola. The sequence continues at coordinate 8,024 of JAOPXD010000161.1, read as the reverse complement.
AGGTCGCGCACGTCCTGGTCCTGCACAGCGCTTTCGAGGGCGGTCTGACCAGCTACGTGCGCGGCATCTTCTGCTACAAGCTCAACGAGGACCACAAGATCACGAACCTGCGCGGCTACTGGAACATGGAAGCGATGGTCTTCGGCAAGTCCGAAGCCTGACGTCCGTCGGCCCGCCGGTCAGCTGCTCGCGACGTCGCTGACCAGCCAGGTCGTTCCCCGTCGTACCAGGGTGAGGTCGTAGACCTGGGTCGACGGCTGCGGTGTCGAATCCTCCGACGAGGTGTACTTCGCCTCGATCGTGACCTTCACCTCCGCCGAGGTCGGGGTCGCGCTGAGGATCTGGGCGCCCGTCACGGTCGAGGCGGAGGTCCGCTCGTCGAGGGTGATCGCCGACCTCAGCGTCGCCTGGCTGCTGGCGAACTGACCCGCGTACGGCGCCGTCGTCAGCCGGGCCACACCGGCCAGGTAGTCGTCGACCGTGGTGTAGTCGTAGGTCGTCAGAGCGATCGCGAACGCCTTGGCCGCAGCCAGCGCTGGTGCGGCACCCGGGCTGGGTGCCCGGTCGATCGAGCTGTGGGTCGAGTGCGAGCTGTCGGTGGAGCCCCCCAGGGTCAGGCAGGCGACGACCGTGATCGCGGAGACCACGACGACCGAGGCGATGGCTCCGAGGAGACGCGTACGACTGGAGAACATCAGGGCAGCGTCAAGATCTCGGCGCCGTCGGCCGTGACGAGCAGGGTGTGCTCGAACTGCGCGGACGTACGGCGGTCCCGGGTCACGACGGTCCAGTCGTCGTCCCACATCTCCCACTCGTGGGTACCGAGGTTGAGCATCGGCTCGATCGTGAAGGTCATCCCGGTCTCGATCACGGTGTCGTACGCCGGGTCGTCGAAGTGCACGATGACCAGACCCGAGTGGAACGCCGTACCGATGCCGTGCCCGGTGAACTCCCGGACGACGCCGTACCCGAACCGCTTCGCGTAGGACTCGATGACGCGGCCGATCACGTTCAGCCGGCGCCCCGGCTTGACGGCAGCGATCGCGCGTCGCAACGACTCCTGGGTGTGGTCGACCAGGTCGCGCACCTCCTGGCTCACCCCGGGGGTCAGGAAGGTCGCGTTGGTGTCACCGTGCACCCCGCCGATGAACGCCGTGATGTCGATGTTGACGATGTCGCCGTCCTCGACGACCCGGCTGTCGGGGATCCCGTGGCAGACGACCTCGTTCGCGCTGGTGCACAGCGACTTCGGGAACCCGCGGTAGCCCAGGGTCGAGGGGTACGCGTCGTGGTCGAGCAGGAACTCGTGCCCGATCCGGTCCAGCTCGTCGTGGGTGATCCCCGGCGCCACGTTCCGGCCCACCTCGGCGAGCGCCTGGGCGGCGATCCGGCCCGCGACGCGCATCCGCTCGATCGTCTCCGCGTCCTTGACCTCGGAGCCGGTGAAGCGCGCCGGACCCGGCTTGCCGACGTACTCCGGCCGCGGGATGTGCGCCGGAACGTCTCGCCGCGGCGAGAGGGTGCCGGCTTGAACAGGAGTCACGCAGGTGAGTCTAGGAGCGCACGGATGCGGATCCGAATGGGATAGTCGGGGCCATGAGCGACAAGCAGCCCCCGGGCCGCATCAAGGACATCAGCGTCTACCGGGATTCCTTCATCGGGATGGCCGTCCTGGCCTGTACGCCGTTCCTGATCTTCGGGGCGATCTCGGTCTACGGCTGGCTGGCCGCGGTCGGGCTGCTGCTGGTCTGGCTGGTGCTGCTGCTCCTGGGCACGCGGTGGTTCATGCCGCACCCGCGCTGGGTCGTCGGCGTCGGCGTCGTCTCGATGCTGTGCTGGCTCGCCGTGGTGCTGATCGCCCAGTAGGGCTTCTCCGGGGTCACTCCGGGGTCACCCGCAGGACGGCGTCGTTGTCACCGTTCGACGTCGTGATCAGGAGGTCGTTGTCGGGCGCGACCGTGATCGAGCGCAGCCGTCCGAAGGACTTCAAGGCCGCTGGTGTCCGGGTCCAGAGCAGCTTGCCGGACTTGTCGAACTTCATGAACACGACCTCGCTCGCCTTGAGCGCGGCGACCGCGAGCGTGCCGTCGAGGGCGTCCCACTTCTTGCCGCGGACCCAGGTGCCGCCCGAGGTGGCCAGCGTCGGGAACCCGGAGTTCCACTTCGCGGCGTACTGCTTGCCGGGGAGCGCGAAGCTCGTCATCGGCGTCGACTCGTCGTACCCCGGAACCGGGTTCCACCCGTAGTTGCCGCCGTTGACCAGCTTGTTGACCTCGTCGTTGCGGTCGGTCCCTTGCTCGATCGACCACAGGCTGCCGTCCGCCCGCTGCGAGAGTCCCTGGACGTTGCGGTGGCCGTAGGTCTGGATGTAGCGACGGTTCTTCGACTTCGCGTGCGGCCACGGGTTCGTCGGCCAGGGCGCACCGGTGATCCGGTTGAGTCGCAGGGTCTTGCCACCCAGCGAACGCAGGTTCTGCGGGTTGGTCCCGACGGCGGCGTCGCCGGTGCCCACGAGAAGGGCCCCGGCGCGGGTGATCAGCAGCCGACAGCCGCCGTGGCGGCCGGTACTGGTCGGGAACCCGCCGATGAGCTTCTTGATCAGGGTGACGCCGGTGTAGGACTTGTTCATCCGCCACGCCACCACCCGCACGTCGTGTCCACCGCCGGGAAGGAAGCCGCCCTGGCAGGTGTACACGCGGCGGTTCTTCGCGAAGTCAGGATCGGCCGCGAGCGACATCAGACCGGTCTCGACCGAGACCCAGACCGAGCTCGACGGGAAGGTCAGTGCGTGCACGGCACCGGCGCGCCACACCAGCAGCCGCGCGGACTCGCGCTCGGAGACGAGCAGGCGCTGGCCCGGCAGGTTCTGGACGTCCCAGGGGAAGGCGAGTCCCTGGATCTGGCGGGTCACCTTCAGGGACGGAACCGATGCAGCCGAGCGGCCGGCGTCGGCGTCGACCGCCGGAGCGTTCGGAACCACCAGGGCGGCGACGGCGGCGAACAGGATCGAGAGAAGTCCGGTACGGCGCATGTCTTCGAGTTACCCCGCAGCGAGGTTTCGAACCCCGCGGACGGGGTCCTGACAGGTCTCTCGTCAGAAGGTGTGCTCCGGACCGGGGAACGCCCCGGACCTCACCTCGGCGGCGTACTTCTGGGCACCGTCGGTCAGCACGGCGTGGACGTCGGCGTACTGCTTGACGAAGCGCGCCATCTTCCCGGTCCGCAGCCCGAACGCGTCCTGCCAGACCAGGACCTGGGCGTCGCAGCCGTTCCCGGCGCCGATCCCGATCGTCGGGATGCTGAGCTGCTTGGTCACCTCGGCAGCGACCTCGCCGGGCACCATCTCCATCACCACGGCGAAGGCACCTGCGGCCTCGATGGCCTTCGCGTCGGCCAGGATCCGCTGGGCGGTCTCGCCCCGACCCTGGACCCGGTACCCGCCGAGCGCGTGCTCGCTCTGCGGGGTGAAGCCGATGTGCGCCATCACCGGGATCCCGCCACGGGTCAGCAGCTCGATCTGGCCGGTCATCTCGGCCCCGCCCTCGAGCTTCACGCAGTGCGCACCGCCCTCCTTCATGAACCGGACCGCCGTGTCGTAAGCCTGTTCGGGGGAGCGCTGGTACGAGCCGAACGGGAGGTCGCCGACGACCAGGGCGTGCTGCGCGGCGCGGGACACCGCCCGGGTCAGCGGAAGGAGCTCGTCGACCGTGATCGGGATCGAGGTCTCGTTGCCGAGCACGTTGTTCGACGCGCTGTCGCCGACGAGGAGGACCTCGATGCCGGCGTCGTCGAAGGCGGCCGCGGTGTACATGTCGTACGACGTGAGCATGGCGAACTTCTCGCCACGCTCCTTCATCTCGCGCAGGTGGTGGGTGCGGATCCGCCTGCGGGCGGCCGCGACAGGAGCAGGTCCGCTGCCGTACGGCGCGGTCTCCTCGGGCGTGCTCTGACTCATCGGTGAGTTCCTAACCTGGACGTGCTCTCGCAGCTCCCTCACGGAGTCCACGGACCACCAACAACGCTAGCCCTGTCTGCGGAGTTTTGACCCTGTGTCGCTCATCACCGGGTCGCTCATCACCGGGTCGCTCATCACCGGGTCGGCGCACCGGTACGGCGGTAGAGCACGTGCCGCTGCAGCCGGTCCCCGTCGGCGATCCTCGGGTGGTCGAAGTCCTCGGTCGGGTCGTGCTCCATCTGCAACCGGACCATCACGGCCCGCGAGCGCCGGTTGATCTCGGAGGTGAACGAGACGATCTCGTCCAGGCCGAGCGTCCCGAAGCCGTGCTGCAAGGCCGCCTGGGCGCCCTCGGCGGCGTACCCGTGGCCCCAGGCTGAGCGCGCGAGTCGCCAGCCGACCTCGACGCAGGGGGTGAAGGCTGCTTCGAAGCGCGGGACCGCGAGCCCGATGAAGCCGATGAACTCGGACGTCGCGGCGACCTCGACGGCGAAGACGCCGGGCTCGCCAGCCTCGAGCAGGGCCTGGTGACGCCCGGCGAACTCGGCGGCCTCGTCGGACGTGAGCGGTGCCGGGAAGAACTCCATCACCTCGGGGTCCGCGTTGAGCGCGGCGAACGGCACCAGGTCGTCGTCCTGCCAGGCGCGCAGCACCAGGCGATCGGTGGTCAGTCGGGGAGCGCTCATCGGGTCAGTCTGGCGCACCGGGGGTTGGTCGGGCGGTGCGCCACTCCTCGGCGAGGATCGCGTAGATGTAGCCGTCAGACCAGCCGAGGGTGCGGTGCAGCGAGTCCTTGACGCTGTGCGCCTCGCGTCGCATCCCGATCCGCGCGGACAGGTCGCCGATGATCGCGCCGTCGTGCTCGATCACCAGGGTGCTGCCGAGCCGGTCGATCTCGTGCGCCTCGGTCACGAACTCGTCCAGCACCGTGGACGAGTCGCCCAGCCACGTGCCGACCGATTCCTGTCGTCTGATCTGCCACAGCGCCTCGAGGTCCTCGTCGAGGGCCGGGCGCAGTACGAGCCGAGCGGTGCTCCGGGGCCAGGTGAGGCCGTCCATCCATGCCATCCCCGCATCGTTGCCGCATGGCGTGGTTCCCCGACGTTTTTCGACACCCGTGACGCCGTGCGCGAGACTGGTGGGGTGGACTTCGACTCCTGTTACGCGCACGGGTTCGCGCGCGTGGCCGCCTGCACCATCCCGGTGGCCATCGCCGACCCCGCGACGAACGCTGCGAGCGTGCTCGCCGAGGCCCGCGCCTGCCACGACGAGGGTGTCGCGGTCGCGGTGTTCCCCGAGCTCTGCCTGACCGGGTACGCGATCGACGACCTGGTGCTCCAGGACGTGCTCCTCGACTCGACCCTGGCCGCGATCGCCGAGCTCGTCGAGGCCAGCAAGGACCTGCTGCCGGTGCTCGTCGTCGGCGCACCGCTGCGACACCTGCACCGGCTCTACAACTGTGCCGTGGTCATCCACCGCGGTGAGGTCCTCGGTGTCGTTCCGAAGGTGCACCTGCCCAACTACCGCGAGTTCTACGAGAAGCGGTACTACGCCTCGGGCGCTGATCACCTGGGAGACGGCACGATCACGCTGAACGGGGCCGAGGTGGCGTTCGGCCACGGCCTGATCTTCTCGGCGGCCGACCTGCCGGCCCTGCGGCTGCACGTCGAGATCTGCGAGGACATGTGGGTGCCGGTGCCGCCGAGCGCGCACGCCGCGCTGGCCGGCGCGACCGTGCTGGCCAACCTGTCCGGGAGCCCGATCACGGTCTCGCGAGCCGAGGACCGGCGGCTCCTCGTCCGCAGCGCCAGCGCGCGCTGCCTCGCGGCGTACCTGTACGCGGCCGCGGGCGAGGGCGAGTCGAGCACCGACCTGTCCTGGGACGGCCAGACGATGGTCTACGAGTGCGGTGACCTGCTGGGGGAGACGGAGCGCTTTCCGGACGGTGCGCGCCGCACGGTCGTCGACGTCGATCTCGACCGGATCCGTCAGGAGCGTCAGCGCCAAGGGTCCTTCGACGACAACCTGGGCACCGAGGGGCTCGCCGTCGAGGACTACCCGACGATCCCGTTCACCCTGGACCCGCCGACCGGTGACATCGGTCTTCGCCGGCAGGTCGCCCGATTTCCGTTCGTTCCCAGCGACCCCGAACGACTAGCCCTCGACTGCTACGAGGCGTACAACATCCAGGTCTCCGGGCTCGAGCAGCGCCTGCGCGCCATCAACCAGCCCAAGATCGTCATCGGCGTCAGCGGCGGGCTCGACTCCACGCACGCGCTGATCGTGGCCGCTAAGGCGATGGATCAGCTCGGCCGGCCGCGGAGCGACATCCTCGCGTTCACGATGCCCGGCTTCGCCACCACCGAGGGGACCCGGAACAACGCGATCCGGCTGTGCAAGACGCTGGGGGTGAGCTTCGAGGAGCTCGACATCCGGCCGGCCGCGACGCAGATGCTCGAGGACCTCGGGCACGCCTCCAGCGGCGCGGAGCCGGTCTACGACATCACCTTCGAGAACGTCCAGGCCGGCCTGCGCACCGACTACCTGTTCCGGATCGCGAACCACCGCGGCGGCATCGTCCTGGGCACCGGTGATCTGTCCGAGCTGGCGCTCGGTTGGTGCACGTACGGCGTCGGTGACCAGATGTCGCACTACGGGGTCAATGCCGGCGTACCGAAGACGCTGATCCAGCACCTGATCCGCTGGGTGGTCACCACCGAGCAGCTCCTGGGTGGACACGGTGACCAGGAGGTCGGCGACATCCTGCTCGAGATCGTCGGCCAGGAGATCACCCCGGAGCTGATCCCGACCCGGCCCGGTGAGGTCCCGCAGAGCACCGAGGCCGTGATCGGGCCGTACGCGCTTCAGGACTTCACCCTCTACTACGTGCTGCGGCACGGCTTCCGGCCCAGCAAGATCGCGTTCCTGGCCCGGCACGCCTGGTCCGACGCCGACGCGGGAACCTGGCCCGCCGGCTATCCCGAGGACCGTCGTACCGGCTACGACCTGGCGACGATCAAGAGCTGGCTCGAGGTCTTCGTGACCCGCTTCTTCGGGTTCAGCCAGTTCAAGCGCTCGGCGATGCCGAACGGTCCGAAGGTCTCCGCAGGCGGCTCGCTGTCGCCCCGCGGTGACTGGCGGATGCCCTCCGACGCGAACGCCCGGGTGTGGCTGGCAGACCTGGAGCAGGTCCCGACCGAGTAGCGGCCGGACCTGTCGCCCGCGCGAAACCCGGAAGCCCTATCGTTGCGCCCATGGGCAAGCAGGAAGACTTCGTACTCCGGGCACTCGAAGAGCGTGACGTCCGGTTCGTACGGCTGTGGTTCACCGACGTGCTGGGCTACCTGAAGTCGGTCGCGATCGCGCCGGCCGAGCTCGAGGGCGCGTTCACCGAGGGCATCGGGTTCGACGGTTCCGCGATCGAGGGCTTCGCCCGGGTGACCGAGGCGGACATGCTGGCGCACCCGGACCCGGCCACCTTCCAGATCCTGCCCTGGCGCGGCGACGGCCCCGCGACGGCCAGGATGTTCTGCGACATCTCGATGCCCGACGGTTCCGCGTCGTACGCCGACCCGCGCTACGTGCTGAAGCGGACCCTGCAGTCCGCCGCCGAGCAGGGGTTCACCTTCTACACCCACCCCGAGATCGAGTTCTACCTGTTCAGGGGCCAGCCCGAGGCGGGCACCGTGCCGGTTCCGGTCGACCAGAGCGGCTACTTCGACCACACCTCGCAGAGCTCCGGATCGGACTTCCGCCGAGAGGCGATCACGATGCTCGAGGCGATGGGGATCTCGGTCGAGTTCAGTCACCACGAGGGTGGACCGGGCCAGCAGGAGATCGACCTGCGCTACGCCGACGCGCTGTCCACGGCCGACAACATCATGACCTTCCGCACCGTGGTGCGCGAGGTGGCGCTCAGCCAGGGCATCTGGGCCAGCTTCATGCCCAAGCCGTTCACCACCCACCCCGGCTCCGGCATGCACACCCACGTCTCCCTGTTCGAGGGCGACACCAACGCCTTCTTCGAGGCCGGCGCGGAGTACCAGCTCTCCAAGACCGCCCGCCACTT
>JAOPXD010000151.1 GCA_025965315.1 Marmoricola sp. | reverse complement strand
GGTGGGGGTGGGCGATCGGCGTTGCGGTAGCCGCGAGCATGACCGGCAACCCGTTGCTGCTGGGCCTGATCGTGGGCGTGGTCTGGGTCGTCGTCGCCGCCCGGCGTACCGATTCGCCGTGGGCACGAGCCTTCCGGCTGTACGTCGTGCTGGCGCTGGTGATCGTCGTGGTCCGGGTCGTGCTGCACGTCCTGGTCGGACTCAAGTTCGGGACGATCGAGGTGCTGCCACTGCCGACGATCGCGTTGCCGCACTGGGCCGCCGGGATCAACCTGCTCGGCACCGTCTACCTCGAGGGCTGGATCGCTGCTGCCCTCCAGGGCGCCCAGCTCGGCGTGCTGGTGATCGCGATCGGCGGTGCCAACGCGCTGGCCAACCCGAAGCGCCTGCTCCGCGCGCTCCCGCACGCCCTGCACGAGGTCGGCACCGCCGTGGTGGTGTCGGTCAGCGTCGCGCCCCAGCTGGCCGAGAGCGTCCAGCGGGTCCTGCGCGCGCGGCTGCTGCGCGGTGACACCGGTCGCGGTCTGCGGGCGCTGCCCAGGGTCGCACTGCCGGTGCTCCAGGACACCCTGGACCGTTCGCTGATGCTCGCCGCGGCGATGGAGTCGCGCGGGTACGGCAGCCGCAACCAGGACTCCACCCGGGCGAGCAGGCGACTGCTCACCGGATCGCTCACGCTGCTCGGTCTGCTCACCCTCGCCTTCGGGATGTACGGCGTGCTGGACCCGACCCGTTCGCCGGGCTGGTCGGGCGCGCCGGTGCTCGTGCTCGGGCTGGGGATGGCGATCGCCGGGATGGCGCTGGGCGGTCGGGAGATCCGGATCTCGACGTACCGGCGGGACCCGTGGCGCCTGCCCGAGACGCTCACCGTGCTCGCCGGGGTCGCGGCAGCCGCGGGGATGGTGATCAGCCGTCAGGCGACGCCGGACCTGCTGTTCCAGCCGCTGCAGCCGCTCGCTGCTCCCGGGCTCCCGGTCGCTGCCACCGTGGGGATCCTGCTCGCGGCGCTGCCCGCCTTCGTGTCCCCGCCCCCGCCGAGCGGGCGGATCCGATGACCGACCTGAACGCGATCGAGCTGACCGGGGTCTCCGCGACGTACGCGGGCGCGGCGGAGCCGGTGCTGCGTGACGTCGACCTCCGCATCGAGGAGGGCGAGCTGGTCCTGGTCGTCGGCCGGACGGGCTCGGGCAAGAGCACCCTGCTCGGGCTGCTCAACGGGCTGGTACCGCACTTCACCGGTGGCGTCCTGACCGGCTCGGTGCGGGTGCACGGCCGGGACACCCGGGACCACCGCCCGCGCGATCTCGCCGATCTCGTCGGCGTCGTCGGCCAGGACCCGCTCGCCGGTTTCGTGACCGACACCGTCGAGGAGGAGCTGGCCTACGGGATGGAGCAGCTCGGCCTGGCACCGGCGGTGATGCGCAAGCGTGTCGAGGAGACCTTGGACCTGCTCGGGATCGCCGATCTGCGGGACGCCCCGCTGTCCGACCTCTCGGGCGGACAGCAGCAGCGGGTCGCGATCGGGTCGGTGCTCGCCGCGCACCCGCGGGTGCTCGTGCTCGACGAACCGACCTCGGCGCTGGACCCAACCGGTGCCGAGGAGGTGCTCGCGGCGATCACCCGGCTCGTGCACGACCTGGCGATCACCGTGGTGATCGCCGAGCACCGTGTCGAGCGGGTCCTGGCGTACGCCGACCGGGTGATCCACGTCGTCGAGGGCCGGGTCGAGTCGGGCCTTCCGGCCGACGTGATGGCGACCTCGACGATCGCGCCCCCGGTGGTCCAGCTCGGGCGCTGGGCCGGGTGGGTGCCGCTGCCGATGTCGGTCCGCGACGGGTGGAGGTCGGCCGCTGCGTTGAGGCGCGAGCTCGAGGAGGGTCTCGACGGTCGCGACTACGCTCGACCGCCGGTGGCCGTGACCGCTCCGCTGGTCGAGCAGGGAGCGGAGCGACCGGATGATCGAGACCCGGTGCTGACAGCGAAGCGCATCTCCGTCCGTCACGGCGACCTGGTCGCGGTCCGTGAGTTCGATCTGATCCTGAACGCCGGCGAGATCACCGCGTTGATGGGGCGGAACGGCTCGGGCAAGTCCAGCCTGATGTGGGCGCTGCAGGGGTCCGGGGCCCGGTTTGGCGGAACAGTCCGGATGGCGGGAATCCCTCAGGACGGCGAGGAGATCGAGGACGTCGACCCCCGCGACCTGACCCCCGCCGTACGCCGGACCCGGATCGGACTGGTGCCCCAGACGCCCGCCGACCTGCTCTACCTGCCGACGGTCGCCCAGGAGTGCGCCGAGGCGGACCGCGAAGCCCACCTCGAACCCGGATCGTGCCGGACGCTCCTGGACCGGATCGTCCCGGACATCGCCGACGACCTGCACCCGCGCGACCTCTCCGAGGGGCAACGCCTCGGTCTGGTGCTCGCGATCCAGCTGACCGCCGACCCGGAGGTGCTGCTGCTCGACGAGCCCACCCGCGGCCTGGACTACCAGGGCAAGGCAGCGCTGGCGGGAGTCCTGGCCGAGCTGGCCGGGCGCGGCCGGGCGGTCCTGCTCTCCACCCACGACGTCGAGTTCGTCGCGGAGGCCGCCGGCCGGGTGGTGGTGATCGCGGCTGGTGAGCTGGTCGCGGACGGCACCACGGCGGACGTGGTCACCGCGAGCCCGGCCTTCGCCCCGCAGGTCTCGAAGGTGCTGGGCCACGGCCTGCTCACCGTCGACGACGTGATCGCGCGCTTCGGCGACCGGACGGGGGACCGGCGATGAGCGCGGTCACCAGAACGCCGCCGGCGATCCGGCTCCGACCGCGGTCGACGGTCGCGATCGTGATCGCGGTCGTCGCCAGCGGGATGGCGTTCTGCTGGCCGTTGTTCGTCGACGCGCACTCGTCGCTGGCGACCAACTCGAGCGCGCCGCTGATCCTGGGGCTGCTGCTGCCCGCCATCCTGGCGGTGGTGCTCTTCGAGATCAGCGAGGGCGGTCTCGATCCGAAGGCCGTCGCGATGCTCGGGGTGCTGTCCGCGGTCGGAGCCGCACTTCGGCCGCTCGGCGCCGGCACGGCCGGGATGGAGACGGTGTTCTTCCTGTTGGTGCTCGCCGGTCGGGTCTTCGGGGCCGGGTTCGGCTTCGTCCTCGGTGCCACGACGCTGTTCGGCTCGGCGCTGATCACCGGCGGTGTCGGTCCCTGGCTGCCGTACCAGATGATCGGCGCGGCCCTGGTCGGGCTGCTGGCCGGGCTGCTGCCGCCGATGTCCGGACGCTGGGAGATCCTGCTGCTCGCGGTGTACGGCGCGTTCGCAGGGCTGCTGTACGGCGTCCTGCTGAACCTGTCCTTCTGGCCCTACTCCCTCGGTGCCCGGACCGAGCTCAGCTTCGTCCCGGGGGCACCACTGGCCCAGAACGTCCACCACTTCCTGGTGTTCTCGTTCAGCACCTCGCTCGGCTGGGACCTGGGGCGGGCACTGACCAACTTCGTGCTGATCCTGATCACCGGGCCGGCGATCCTGGCGACGTTGCGCCGGGCTGCCCGGAAGGCGTCGTTCCAGTAGGACGAGCGGGTCGGCTCAGCCGTAGGTCAGGTTCGAGCAGGCGTTCGCCGTGGCCTTGCGGATGTTTCCGGTCACGCTGGTCGGCAGCTTCTTCGTGTGGCCGGCCTTCCATCGGTGCGAGGTGCCGAGGACGAGGGTCAGCGTGTGAGCAGAGGCGTCCGGCACCAGGCTCGCACCGAGGTAGCGCGCCAGCAGCTTGGCCCGGGCCGCGTCGGCGGGCCGGTAGTGGATCTCGGACGTCGTCACCGTGGTGGTCGGCGCGGTTCCCGGCGTGCCGACGAAGCCGACCTTGGTGAGCCGGGTGGAGATCCGGGCAGCGAGGCCGGAGATGGTGGTTCCGTTCAGGACCTTCAGCGTGCCCGAGCCGCGGGCAAGGGCCGGGCCCTTGGTCGAACCCTTGCCGGTCAGCTGGCGGTCGGCGCGGAGGGCTGCCCAGAGCTCGTTGGCATCCGGCTGCACGATCGCGACCCGGGCGCCGTCGTACCGCCACGGGACGGTGACGAAGTCGATGTTCTTGGGGTTCAGGGAGGTCAGGCCCTTGGCGAAGGACAGCAGCTTGCGCGGACTCGACAGGCTCGAGTCGAAGGTGATGGAGGCGGTGGCCGACTTCACCAGGGGAAGGATGTGGTTGATCTCCAGCCCCTTCTTCTTGATGGTCACGACCAGGCTCGCCAGGAACGCCTGCTGGCGCTGGATCCGGCCGATGTCCGAGCCGTCCCCGAGTCCGTGGCGCACCCGCACGTACTGGAGTGCAGCGGCACCGGAGACGAGCTGCCGACCGGCCTTGAAGATCAGCTTCCCCTGTGCGTGCAGGTTCGGGTCGAGGTCGCCTTCGTAGACGTCCTGGGGCAGGCACACCGGGACGCCGCCCACCGCCCGCGACATCTTCGCGAAGCCGGCGAAGTTGATCACCAGGGTGTGGTCGATGTGCAGGCCGGTCATCTTCTCGACCGTGTTCTGGGTACAGGCGGGGTTGCCGGCCTTGGTCTCGCCCACCGAGAACGCCGCGTTGAACATCGTGTCCGGCTGGGGTGCTGTCCAGGTGCCGTTGGGAAGCTTGCACGACGGGATCGTGACCAGCGAGTCACGCGGGATCGAGACGCCGACGGCAGACTTCCCGCCCGGGTAGACGTGCACCAGGATGGTGGTGTCGGAACGCCCGACGTCGTCGCCGGCGCCACCGAGACGGGTGTTCTCGCCGCCGCGGGCGTCGGTGCCGATCAGCAGGATGTCCGTGGCCGGGATGTCGGGGGGCCGGACCTTCGCGACGCCGCCCGGGGGGAACGTCTGGATCCTGCCTGCCAGGAGCGCATAGCTCACGCCCACGGCCGAGATCACCAGGGCGAGCACCGCACCAGCCGCGATCAGGGCCCGTCGACGGGTCCGGGAGCGCACCCGTCGGCGCCTGCCGGCGGGGACTCCGGGACCGGCATCCGACGCGGGACTGCCCGCGGGTACCTGGTCCTCCGACATCGACTGCTCCTGGTGGTGGCATGCCGACCGAACGGTGGCCGCGTCAGTTTAGGCGACCCTGTGCAACCAGCCCTCAAGCAGTTCAGCGCAGGTTCAGCACCAGAGCGCGACGAGCTCCCGGAGCACCTTGGCGTTGCGGTTGGTCGCGACGCCGATCGCGCGCTCGATCTGTGCGGTCGTCGTCCTCGCCTCGTTGAACGGGATGTCGTAGAGCAGGTGCAGGGCTCGTCCGCGGACCACGAACGTCTCGCCGTTCCCGCTACGGGCCTCGATCGCCTCGGTCGCGGCGGCGTTCGGCTCGTCCTTGAGCAGGCTCACGTACTGGCCGTACTCGAATCCCACCGAGGTCGCGAGCTCGTCGGCGTCGGCGGTGACCTGGCGCAGCTCGGCCGGGCTCAAGACGATGGTCGAGACCGTGAAACCGCGGTCGGCGAGGAACAGCGTCTCGAGCTCGGTCTCGATCTTGGCCCGGGAACGGATCGGCGACGTGATCCGGATGTTGCCGGTCTGGATGTACGTCGCGACGTCGCCGTACCCGGCGCCGGTGAGCACGGACCTGAGGTCGGTGGTCCGGAACTGGCGCTTGCCGATGTTCACCGCGCGCAGGAATCCGAGGTGCGTGGGCATGTCGTTGACAGTACTACTGTCAACGTCTTGGATGGCGGGATGTACCCCGGTACGTGGGCCGCCACGACTCCTGAGAAGCCCGCCGCGATCATGGCCTCCACCGGCGAGGTGCTCACCTACGCCGAGCTCGAGGATCGCAGCGCCCGTTTCGCGCGCTACCTGTACGACGCGGGGCTGCGTACCGGTGACGTGATCGCGATCCTGACCGAGAACCGGCTCGAGGCGTTCGTCCCGTACTGGGCCGCGCTGCGCTCGGGGCTGTACATCACGGCGGTCAACCACAACCTTTCGACCGATGAGGCGGCCTACATCGTCGAGGACTGCGGCGCCCGGGTGCTGGTTGCGTCGGCCGCGAAGTCGGTGCTGGTCGAGGGTGTCAGCGCGGCGGTCCACGTCCCGATCAAACTGGCGTACGGCGGCGAGATCCCGGGCTTCGACTCGTTCGAGGCGGCGTTGGCAGCCTCCTCGTCGGAGCCGCTCGCCGACCAACCGCACGGCGACGACCTCCTGTACTCCTCGGGCACGACCGGACGGCCGAAGGGGATCAAGCTGCCGCTGCTGCCGATCAGGGTGGACGAGCCGGGCTACCCCTACGTGATGATCTTCGGCGGTCTGTTCGGCTACACCCCGGAGACGGTCTACCTCTCGCCGGCGCCGTTCTACCACGCTGCGCCGCTGCGGTTCATGGGCGTGGTGCAAGCGGTCGGCGGCACCGTGGTGATGATGGAGAAGTTCGAGGCGGAGGCGTTCCTGACCGCCGTCGAGCGCTACCGCGTCACCGATACCCAGGTCGTGCCGACGATGTTCGTCCGGCTGCTCAAGCTCCCCGACGAGCGTCGCGCCGCGGCCGACACGTCGTCGTTCAGGACCGTCGTGCACGCCGCCGCGCCGTGCCCTGTCGAGGTCAAGGTGAAGATGATCGACTGGTTCGGTCCGGTCATCCACGAGTACTACGCGAGCACCGAGGCGATCGGGGCGACGTACGTGAACTCGGCCGACTGGCTGGTTCACCCGGGAACGGTCGGCAAGCCGCTGCTGGGCCTTCCGCGGGTCTGCGGACCGGAGGGCGAGCTGCTCGGGCCGGACGAGATCGGCACGATCTACTTCGAGCGCGACGAGCTCACCTTCAGCTACCACGGCGACCCGGAGAAGACCGCGTCGACGAAGCATCCGGAGCACCCGAACTGGGCGACGGTCGGCGACCTCGGCTACCTGGACGCGGACGGCTACCTGTTCCTCACCGACCGCAAGGCGTTCATGATCATCAGCGGCGGTGTGAACATCTACCCCCAGGAGATCGAGGACGTGTTCAGCCTGCACCCTGCCGTCTCCGACATCGCCGTGATCGGCGTACCGGACGAGGAGATGGGGGAGCGGGTGGTCGCGTACGTCGAGCCCGCCGGCACCCCGGATCCGGACCTCCCGGCCCGGCTGACGGCGTACGCCCGGGAACGGATCGCGCACTTCAAGGTGCCGCGCGAGTTCATCCTCACCGACGACCTACCGCGGACACCGACCGGCAAGCTCGTCAAGGGCACCCTGAAGACCCGGTACGCCGAGGCAGTGCGCCACGGCGAGGAGCCGTCGTGACCGTCGTCGCGCGCGAGGGTCTTCGGGTCGAGCAGGATGGGACGGCTCTCTGGCTCACCCTGGAGGCTCCGGGCACGTTCAACGCGCTGACCGGTGAGATGACGCTGGGCCTGATCGAGAACCTCAGGTGCGCAGCGACCCGCGAGGACCTCCGGGTCGTCGTGATCACCGGCACCGGGATGGCTTTCTCGGCCGGCGCTGACCTGACCGGCGACGCTCCGCACGAGAAGTACGACTCCCGCGCGGTCGATGCCGCGAACATGCTGATCTCCTCGATCGTCGACTGCGACAAGCCGGTGGTCTGCGGGCTCAACGGGGTGGCCGCCGGTGTCGGGATGAGTACGGCGCTGGCCTGCGACCTGATCGTCGGGACCGCCTCGGCGGCCCTCACGCTCGCCTTCAGCAAGATCGGTCTGATGCCGGACGGGGGTGCGACCGCGACCGTCGCGGCCGCCGTCGGACGAGCCACGGCGATGCGGATGGCACTGCTCTCCGACGTGCTCACCGCGCGTGAGGCACTCGACGCCGGACTGATCTCCTACGTCTTCGACGACGACGAGTACGCCGCGGGCCTGGCGAAGATCGTCGGCAGGCTGAAGGTCGGTCCGCCGCTCGCGCACGCAGCCACCAAGAAGGCGGTCAACGCGGCCACCCTCGACCAGCTGCCCGGGGCATTCCAGCGCGAGCGGGCCGGCCAGTCGGTGCTGCTGCGCACCGAGGACGTGATCGAGGGGATGAAGGCGTTCAACGAGAAGCGCCGTCCGGAGTTCTTCGGTCGGTAGGGTGCCTCCCATGCCCAGTCGCGAACAGATCCAGACCGCCATCGAGACCTACATCGACGCCGTCGGCCGCCACGACCTCGAAGCCACCGTGGCCTGCTTCTCCGCGGACGCGATCCAGGAGGACCCGATCGGAACCCCGCCGAACGTGGGCCAGGACGCGATCCGCGAGTTCTTCGTGAAGTCGTTCGCCGCGCCGTTCAGCACCACGCTGACCGGCCCGCTGCTGATCACCGGTGACTACGCCGCCGTGCACTTCACGATCAACGTCGAGACCGGCGGCGACCCGTTCATCGTGCGGGCCATCGACGTGATGAAGTTCGACGACGACTGCAAGGTGACCGAGGTCCGCGCGATCGTCGACTGACGAGCGCCTATCGTTGAGGTCATGTCCGCGCCCAGCCCCGTCGAGCTCGACGAGCCGGTCACCGACGACCTCACCGCGTTGGCGACCCCGTGGGTCACCATCGTCTGGAACGACCCGGTGAACCTGATGTCGTACGTGACCTTCGTGTTCACCGAGTACTTCGGCTACTCCAAGAAGAAGGCGGAGAAGCTGATGATGGAGGTCCACGAGGACGGCAGGTCCGTGGTGTCCACGGGCTCGCGCGAGGAGATGGAGCGAGACGTCCAGGCGATGCACGAGTACGGCTTGTGGGCCACCATGCAACCGGCCGACCTGTGAGGGCTGACGCGTGAGCGGCTTCACCCGCCACCGGAAGTCCGGTGCCGCCGTGGCCACCTTCAGCGCCTTCGAGGCCGACCTGCTGCGGTCGCTGGCCAGCCAGCTGATCGAGCTGCTCCGCAACGAGACGGCCGTGCCCGAGGTCGCCGAGTCGGACGATCCGCTCGAGGCGCTCCTGGACTTCTCCGGACCGACGCTGGCGCCCGAGGACCCGGTCCTGGCCCGGCTGTTCCCGACGGCGTACCCGAAGGACGACGAGGCTGCAGCCGAGTTCCGGCGCTACACCGAGGCCGACCTGCGCAACGGGAAGGCAGCGGGGGCCGCCGAGCTGATCGACACCCTGGAGGAGGCCGGGCTCGACGACCAGCCCGAGGACGGTGTCTTCATCGACGTCGAGCTCGCCAAGCCGGCGGCGATCACCTGGATGCGCTCGTTCACCGACATGAGGCTGGCGATAGCGACGCGCCTGGGGATCGAGGAGGGCGACGAGGAGTTCTGGTACGGCCTCGACGACGAGGACCCGCGCTCCCAGGTGCACGACATCTACGAGTGGGTCGGCTACCTCCAGGAGACCCTGGTCCAGGCCGCCCACAAGTAGTCCGCCTACCGGGCAGCGACGAGCCGGTGCCACCTCACCACCTAGGCTTGTCCACGTGTTGAGACTGGACCAGGTGACGTACGACGCGATCGTGGCGCACGCCAAACGGGACCATCCCGACGAGGCCTGCGGGATCGTCGCCGGCGCCGAGGGCTCCGACACCCCGAGCCGGCACGTGCCGATGATCAACGCCGCCGGATCACCCACCTTCTACGAGTTCGACTCCTCCGAGCTGCTCGCGCTCTACAAGGAGATGTGGGACCG
>JAOPXD010000099.1 GCA_025965315.1 Marmoricola sp. | reverse complement strand
TCACGCTGAGGCAGCGCGCCCGGACCAAGGAGTACGCGCCCGGTGAGAGCATCCCGCGCAGCTGGCTGCCCCGCACCCGGCTGAACCCCAAGGTCAACCAACCGGAACGGATCTGTTCCGGCACGTCGGTCCCGCTGGCCGATCTCAACGAGCTTGCCGGCCTGATCGACAGCAACGTCATGGGGTCCCTGCACGCAACGATCGCTCAGACGTTGCGGCGGTACCTGCTGGAGAAGGACGCCCTGCCCGGGCACCGGATGGTCGCGAACTTCGACATCGTCGAGGACACGCGCGACCCTCGTTGTGAGGGCAACCGACTGGCGACGGCGCGGGTCTGGGTGCCGATCGAGCTCGATGACCCGTTGGAGCTGGCCCGCCTCGCGCGCACCTGCAGACGGCGTACCTCGTCGATCCAGCCGAGCCTCGGTGGTTCAACGACGTCGGCGCCGTCGGTTGGGTGTCCAGCGCCATCTCGGTGCCGCCGGCTGCCCTCAGCATCTCGGCGCACAGCTTCGTCGGCCGGATGTGGGTGGGCGCCGTGGTCGCCGTCCGCGATGCCTGACCCGGAGCCAGTCGGCGCTGCACTGAAGAAGCGGCGTCACGAAGCTGCCAGCGTCACCCGCCGACGCCTCAGCCGAGCCCGTCGAACGGTCGGACCTCGACCTTGCCGCCGCAGGCCTTCGAACCTTCGGCAGCGAGCTGAAGGGCAACGTCCAGGTCAGCCGCTTCGATGACCCAGAAGCCGGCGAGGTATTCCTTCGTCTCGAGGTACGGGCCGTCGGTGATCACGGGCTCCTTGCCCTGGCCGTCGACCACGGAAGCGATCGATGCCGACGTGAGGCCGCCGGCGAACACCCAGTTGCCGTTGGCGCGGAGCCTCTCGTTGAACTCGTCTGTCGTGGCGAAGGCCGCCTCCATGGCTTCCTTGGACTCGTAGTTGCCGAACTCGCCCATCTCGGCCGAGCCGTGCACGGCCATCAGGTAGTGAGCCATCATTCCTCCTCAGTTCGGAGCAGTCGCGATAACCACTCTCTACCCCCACCACGAACGGAATCCCAGCAATACGACAGGGTGCTCAGAGCCCGTTTGGCGTAGCGGTGGTACGTCAGCGGCTGGCGGTCGTCAGGCCCTTGCACTGGTACTTCGTGCCGTCGACCGGCTTCCAGGCGCTCCCGGTCCACTGGAGGAACCGCCAGCAGTCGCCGATCTTCTTCGATCCGACGTGCTCGGGGGCGTGCAGGCCGTTGTCGGTCCAGTTGTCGACGCCCTTCATCGAGGCGATGAGTGAGGCCCGGGTCAGCCTTCCGCCGAGCTTGGTCGCCTGCTCGGCGAACAGCCGTGCCGCGGACCACGCGAAGACGCCGAAGAACGTCGGCTTGACGCCCGGGGCGACCTGGTTGAGGTACTCCAGGTACAGGTTCATCTCGCTGTTGCTCCTCGCCTCCTCGAACGGGGTGAAGTTGAGGAAGACGTAGGTGCCCTTGGCCGACGTTCCGGCCAGCTGCGGGTAGTCGTCGTTGTACGCCGACGGGTCCAGCAGGTACACCTTCGGGGAGTAGTCGGCCTGCTGCATCGCCTCCGCCAGCCGTGCGAACTGCGCGGACGAGGCGATGAACTGGACCGAGGTCACGTTGGCCGACTTCAGGGCCTGCACGTACGGCGAGTAGTTGAACTCGGCGATGTCGATCGGCTTCTCTACGGTGAAGGTCACTCCGCGAGCCTTCTCGTGGCCGGCCTGGCTCTGCCCGTTGGCAGCCGCAGCGCCGATGTCGATGTAGAGCATCGCGGCGCTCTTGCCGCCGTTGGTGTGCTTGATGATGAAGTCCGGCACGGCGTTCTCGAAGGCGTCCGGACCGGCGGGCTGGGCCGCGAAGCAGGTGGTGCAGTTCCCCCGCGCGACGGTCGTCGAGATCGCGCGGATGTCCGGGAGCCCGCAGTTCTGAGCAGTCGCCGCACCGCCGGAGTCGAAGGACGACATCGAGCCGACCATGGCGAAGTCGTTCTCGCAGCCCTGGGCGTAACCGACCTGGTCGGCGCCCGCATCGGTACGGCTGTCGTAGAGGTCCAGCTGGAGCTTGCGACCGCAGATGGTCGCGCCCGTGGAGTTGAAGTACTCGACGTACGCGCGGGTCGCCTGCTGCGCCGCGGAGAAGAGGCCCGGCACCGGGCCGTTGATGTCGGAGGAGTTGCCGATCCGGATGACCTTGTCGGTGATGCCCGGGCCGTTCTTGAACCCGGCGCACGAAGCGCCGGACACACCGGCCGGTGGGATTCCACCATGACCGCCGCCGGTGCCCCCGCCGCCGGGACCGGTGCCAGGGGTCGTCCCGCCGCTCGGGTTCCCGACATCGGTGTTGCCTCCGGGCGTGGTCGGCCCCGCCGTCGCTGCCGGATTCACCACCCCGGTGCTGCCGGGAACGTTGGTGCCCGCGGCCTGTGGTCGCCACTCCCGTACGCCGGATCGGTCGCGGCGCGGGCGAGCGCCGCCTGGTGGGCACTGACGGTGCTGCCACCGCACCCTGCGAGGACGATCGCGACCACGCTCAGCAGAACGACGGTCGCTGCGGCGCGCGCGGGCCCCAGACCAGCCAGCTTCCGGGACCGGGAGGAACGGACATCAGAACGTGCCGGGAACTTGGTCGTCATTGATCAGATCCTCGTTCTGCCAGCGGGAGAGGGTGAAGATCCGATTGCTGGTCAGTCCGTGAGTATCAGGTGACAGGTCTCATTACTAGGACCCGCCGTGAATCGGGTCCCAGCAAGAGCAAGCGGGCTAGACGTCGCACCGGAGCGCACGCGCGAGCGGCCCGGTGACATAAGCCGACATACAGGACGAAGCCCTATCGGTGGCTGCTGGGGCTACTTCTTGGGAGGCAGCGGGAAGAACATCGACGTCTTCGCGGCGTACTCCGGGTAGCCGTCGCGCTGCATCATCGTCTTCTCCAGCAGCCGGGCGCCGGTGGCGAAGACCAGGAAGTAGGTCATCGCGATCGGGGACAGGATCGTGAAGATCCCCGGCCACGACGAGGCGCAGACCAGGTAGATGCCCCACCAGATGCAGGCGTCACCGAAGTAGTTCGGGTGCCGGGTGTACCTCCACAGGCCGCGGTCCATCACGGTCCCGCGGTCCGGGTCCTTCTTGTACGCCGCCAGCTGCGCGTCGCCGACCGACTCGAAGGCGAGGCCGATTGCCCACAGCAGGACACCGATGACCAGGACGGCGGTGACGTGCGACAGGGACACCACGGTGATCTGGATCGGGATCGACACGAACCAGATCGCGAGCCCCTGGGGGAGCAGCACCTTGCGGATCAGGCCGCCAGGCCCTCGCCCCATCAGCTCTTCGTAGCGTGGGTCCTCGGCGCCGCCGTGCGAGCGACGACCGATGTGCCAAGCGAGGCGCCCACCCCAGATCACGACCATGGCCACCAGGAGCCACACCCGGACGTTCTGGTCGTGGAACGGGTTGGACACGGAGGGAATCAGCCCGCTCGAGAGCGACACCCCGACGAGGATCTCGCGACCGGATGACACTAGGTGATGTCCGACCACCGCAGCGGTCACCGTGACCGCGATGAACCCGAGACCCCAGATCGTGTCCACGACCGAGACCCGTCCGGTCACCTTCGTGAGGACGGCGGTCAGCACCATCAGCGCCACGACGACGCCGAGGCACGAAGCGGAAACGATCAGGAAGTCGTGGAACGGGTAGTCGTAGTGATTCAAAAGGTGCGCACCGCCGGCAGCGAGTGCGGGGCGCCGGGGCGCACCGCGAGGATCTGGTCGACCCCCATCCTGCCGTCACGGAACGACATCCCGCCACCGACGAGGTAGAGCCGCCAGACGCGGATGTACTCCTCGGGGACCAGCGTGCGCAGGTGCTCGTACGCCGCGTCGAACCGCTCGATCCAGGCGTCGACCGTGTACACGTAGTGCTCGCGCATCGCGTGCACGTCGCGCACCTCGAGGCCGCCGGCCTCGATCAGGTCGACGGTCTCGCCGACCGGACGCATGGTCATGTCGGGAGCGATGAAGGACTCGATGAAGGGGCCGCCGCCGGGGTGCTTGCCGCCACCCTTGCCCGAGCGCGACATGCCCTGGATCAGCACCCGTCCGCCGGGCTTGACCGAGCGGCGCAGCACCTCGACGTACGTCGGGTAGTTGCCCTGGCCGACGTGCTCGCCCATCTCGATGGACGCCACGGCGTCCCAGTGCCCGTTCAGGGGGCCACCGACGACGTCGCGGTAGTCGCAGAGCTTGATCTCGACCAGGTCTCCCAGGCCGCGCTCGGCGATCCGGGCGTCGATGAACTTCTTCTGCTCCGCCGCGATGGTCACACCGGTGACCTTCGCGCCGAAGTGCTCGGCGGCGTACAGCGAGAGCGACCCCCAGCCGCACCCGACGTCGAGGAACGTGGTGCCGGGTTCGAGGCCGACCTTGCGGCAGACCAGGTCCAGCTTGGCCGTCTGGGCGTCCTCCAGGGTCATGTCCGGCGACGTGTAGTACGCCGAGGAGTACGCCATGTTCTCGTCGAGGATGGCCTCGTAGAAGTCGTTGGAGAAGTCGTAGTGGTGGCTGATCGCCTCACGGTCGCGGTTCTTGCTGTGCAGCCGCCCGCTGAGCACCGCCTGCGACTCGGGAGCCGCCGGCCGCCTGCCGAAGGCACCGACCTTCATCGCGGCCCGGGCGGCGCGCCAGATGGTGGTCGGCGTCGCGGACACCCCCGAGAGTCCGCGCTCGCCGATCACCGTCCACACGTGGGTCAGGGCCTCGTTCAGGTCGCCGTCGACGTCGA
Source organism: Marmoricola sp. (assembly GCA_025965315.1). GTDB lineage: Bacteria > Actinomycetota > Actinomycetes > Propionibacteriales > Nocardioidaceae > Marmoricola. The sequence goes on along the minus strand of JAOPXD010000099.1, from coordinate 9,435 downwards.
TCTCGCCGGTGACGTACGCCTGAGCCGCACCGAGCTCGCCTGGTGCCCACAGCAGCCGGGTCAGCGCCTGGGCCGAGTTCAGCCGGACGACCGGACCCTCACCGGTGACGGAACCGTCCCAGGCGTGCAGCTCGACCGGAAGCTCGCCGCCCACGATCGGGCGGAGCGCCTCGGCCAGCACGGTCGCGACGCCCGCAGCGGGCGCCTTCTTCGTCGGTCGGTCCTGCACGGTCGTCATCAGATCTCCCGGGCGAAGGTCAGCTGCTGGACGTCGATGTACGCCGAGGCGAAGCCGGCGCGCGAGTACTCGAGGTAGAAGTGCCACATCCGCATGAAGATGTCGTCGAACCCGACGGCGATCACCTCGTCGCGGGCACCGAGGAACGCGGTGTCCCACTGGCGCAACGTCTCGGCGTAGTGGCTGCCGAAGGTGGTCCGCGCGGTCAGCCGCAGCGAGGTGTGCTCGCGGGTGACCTCGTCGAGCTGCTCGGTCGAGGGCAGGAACCCGCCGGGAAAGATGTACTTGTGGATCCAGGTCCACGTACGCCGGGTGGCGAGCATCCGGTCGTGGGGCATCGTGATCGCCTGGATGGAGACCTTGCCGCCCGGAGCGAGCACCCGGTCGATGGTCTCGAAGTAGCTCGGCAGGTACTCGTAGCCGACGGCCTCGATCATCTCGACCGACACCACTGCGTCGTACTGGCCCTCAACGGCGCGGTAGTCGAGCAGGTCCACCTGGACCACATCGGCCCGGAATCCTTCCGCGGCAACGGCATCGGCGAACCGGGCGCGGGCCAGTGCCTGCTGCTCGCTCGACAGGGTCACCGAGCGCACGGTGGCGCCACGACGGGCAGCGCGGATCGCGAGCTCGCCCCAGCCGGTCCCGATCTCCAGGACCCGGCTTCCGGCGGTGACGCCGGCCGCGTCCAGGATGCTCTCGATCTTGCGACCCTGGGCCTCGGCGAGGTCGGAGCCGGGAACCGGGGGAGCCAGGATGGTGCGGTGGCCCTCGGTCACGAGGTCGGTGTCGAACATCGCCGAGGAGTAGCTCATCGTCGGGTCCAGGAACGTGGCGAACAGGTCGTTCGACAGGTCGTAGTGGTGGGCGATGTTCTTGCGGGTGTTCTTCTGGCTGTTCTTCTGCGTCTTCGGCGGCCGGGACACGTACGTCGCCCGCAGCTTCTGCATCCAGGCCGGGACGAGGTCACCGATCTCCGAGCACAGCACCGTGAGCGCACCGCCGAGGTCCTCGGCGTCCCAGGCCCCGGTCATGTACGACTCGCCGAAGCCGATCAGGCCGTTGTTGCCCAGCCGCGAGAAGAACTCCTCGGGACGGTGCAGGACCAGGTCGGCCCCGGACGTGTTGCCATCGCCGTCGGTCACGACCACCAGGCCGAGGCGGTCGGTGACCTTCAGGAAGATCCTGCGCGCGATCGCTGCGGAGATGGCTGCCTTCGGCCCCTTGCGGATCGGGGTGATGTCGGACCAGCGGTCCTGGATCGGGGTGACAAGTGTCGAGGTCATCGGACACCTTCCTGGTGGTGGCTCGGGCGGGGCTGGACCGGAAGTCGCCGGGCCCAGAGTCGGACACCATGCATTCGGATCCGAAGTGCCCCGAGGATTGCTGCCGAAGCGGCTTTCAGGACGGTGAGCCGGGTGTTGCTCGTCACGGCGTCGCCGCGGAGGGTGGCGTCGAACGTCGCGCCGGACCCGGTGACGAGGCGGACGGCGATCTGCAGCTTGTCGCTGGGGACGGGCACGGTGAGCTCGTAGTGGCCGTCGGTGCCGTGGAATGGAGACACGTACATCTCTTTGTTCACCAGAGCGTGGCCGTGGGCGTCGGGGTGCACCAGGTACGCGTGCCGGTCGCCGTAGGTGTTGTGCACCTCGACGACGGTGGCGGCCAGGTCGCCGCTCGAGTCGTGGCACCAGAACACGCTGATCGGGTTGAAGTTGTAGCCGAACGCCCGGGCGTTGGCAGCCATCAGGATCCGGCCGCCGGTCACGACGACGCCCTCTGACGCCAGGAACGACTCGACGTTCTCCCGGATGGTCCGGTCAGAATCGCCCAGGTGGTCGGTGGCCTCGAACCGTCCGAGGACCCCGTGGTCGGGCAGCGCGTCGAGGTCGACGAGCCAGACGTGCGAGGTGTTGCTGAACCGGTTCTTCAGCGGCGCGCGCCGGGTGTGGGTCACCGTGCTGCGGTAGACCCGCGGCGTCGGCGGGAGCTCGGCCCTGGTCCCGCCCTGCTGGGCCCAGTCGAACCCCAGCCGGGTCGCGGCGACCGCTCCGGACCGGGCGCCGTCCTCGTGGAAGCCCCAGCCGTGCCAGGCGCCGGCGAAGACGAGCCGGTCGGTGTTGATCTCCGGCAGCCGCTTCTGGGCGGCGACCGAGGTCGGGTTGTAGATCGGGTGCGCGTAGTGGCGCACCGCGATCACCTTGGCCGGGTCGATCTGGTCGGTCGAGCCCAGGGTCACGAAGTAGCGGACGTCGTCGACCGACGGCAGCGACATCAGCCGGGTCATGTCGTAGGTGACCGTGACCGCGTCCTGGCCGGGCCGGTCCCACTGGTTCCACGACGCCCACGCCTTGCGGCTGCGCGGCATCACCGAGTCGTCGGTGTGCAGCTGGGCCATGTTCGGCGAGTAGGGCATCGCGGTGAGCAGCTCGGACTGCAGCGGTGTCGGCTCGGCGAGCATCCCGAGCGCCTGGTCCGGGTGGGTGGCCACCACGACCGCGTCGAACGTGTGCACGTCGCCGTTGCCGTCGGTGATCTCGACGCCGGTGGCGGTCTCGGTGATCGAGGTGACCTTGGTGTCGGTCAGGATGGTGCCGCCGCGGGCCCGGATCGCTGCGGCGACCTTGTCGACGTACTGGTGGGAGCCGCCGGTGACGGTGCGCCACTGCGGCGACCCGAACACGGTGAGCATCCCGTGGTGCTCGAGGAACGAGAACAGGTAGCGGGCGGGGTACTCCAGCGCGATGGCCGGGTCGCACGACCACACGCAAGCGACCAGCGGGGTCATGAAGTGCCGACGGAAGTACGCCGAGAAGTGCCCGGCCTCGAGGAACTCGGCCAGGGTCTGGCCGTCGTCCTCGCGGTCCTGGGTCTGCTCGAGCAGGATCCGGGCCTTGCGGTGGAACCGGGGGATCTCGGTGAGCATCCGCAGGTACGACGGGCGCAGGTAGTTGCGTCGGGTCGGGAAAAGTCCTGCAGGCCCTAGTGCGCCGGCCCACTCCAGGCCGCGGCCGCCGTGCGCCTCGTCGGCGCGTACCGACATCGACATGTCCGAGGGCTGGGTCTCGACGCCGAGCTCGGCGAACATCCGGAGCAGGGTCGGGTAGGTGCGCTCGTTGTGCACGATGAAGCCGGTGTCGATCGAGACCGGGCCGTGCGCGGTGTCGACGGTGTGCGTGTCCGCGTGGCCTCCGAGGCGGTCGTCAGCTTCGAAGACGGTCACCTGCGCGGACTGCGAGATCGCGTACGCCGCGGTGAGTCCGGCGACGCCGCTGCCGACGACCCCCACCTGCTTCGGGGTGCCGCCGGCCGTGCGCGAGGTCATGTCGACTGCTTGAAATCGAAGATGGCGATGGGAGAGGTGGTCGGGGACTTCGAGCCGCCAGCAGGTTCCACACTCACCGCTGCGCCCGTTGCGTCGACCGCATCGCCCGTGAGGACGACCTCGGCATTGCCGCGACCGGTCATCAGGCCCGCTGGCCTCAGCGAACCGGTCTTGTCGCGCAGCCAGAGCTCGTAGACCCGGCCCGACGGTGCAGCGGTCATGTCCCGGGTCACGATGACAGCCTTGCCGATCTCCTTCGAGCGGAAGAGGGAGGCGCTGGCGTTCTGTCCCACCTTCGCGTTGAAGAGCTGGACGTCGGCGGCCTGCATGATCCTGTCGGCCTGAACGTTGCTGGGCGTGGACGACGTCGGCTGGTGGGTGTTCTGCCAGATGGCGGTCCCACCACCGATCACACCGAGGACGGCAGCGGCAGCGACCAGGTTGGTCCAGCGGCGCTGGCGCGGCGGAGTGATCCGGGCCAGTACCGGAGGCAGCGGCCGGACGGTCTTGATGTCGGCCAGGATCTTGGCGCGCAGCTCCGGGGCCGGAGCGGTGTCGCTCAGCCCGGCGAGCAGCAGGGTGGTGTCCTGGAGTCCGGCGACCTCTGCCTGGCACTCGGCGCAGGCGGCCAGATGGGTCTCGAAGCGAGCGCGCTCGAGGTCGTCGAGCGCGTCGACGGCGTAGGCCCCGGACAGGGCGTGAATCTCGTGAGCGCTCATTGGCCCACTCCCATCGCGTCGCGCAACCGGATGAGTCCATCCCGGATGCGGGTTTTCGCAGTGCCGACCGGAAGGTCGAGCATCGTTGCCACCTCGGTGTGCGTGTAGCCACCGAAGTAGGCGAGTTCCAGCGCCTCGCGCTGGACGGGGGTCAGCTCGGCCAGGGCCGCCCTGACCCGGCGGGCTTCCATCGAGTGCTCGGCCGCTTCGGCCGTCGAGTCGTGGGAGACGACGTGCGTGCTCTGGTGGTAGGTCGTGTCCTGACGGTTGACCGCCTCGGCGGCGCGGACCCGGTCGACGGCCCGGCGGTGAGCCAGGGTCATCATCCAGGCGAGCGCGCTGCCCTTGGACTCGTCGAACCGCGCTGCGGTCCGCCAGATCTGGAGGAACACCTCCTGGGTGACCTCCTCGCTCTGGGCCGGGTCGCGGACGACCCGGAGAACGAGACCGTGCACCCGGGCCGACGTCGCGTCGTACAGCTCGGCGAACGCCTGCTCGTCTCCTCGCGCAGATCTGCGCAACAGGCCGGCGAGCGCGGCGACGCCCGAGCTCTCCGGCGACGGATCGCCGGAGGGTACGGGCTGGAGATGGGACACGGTGTGTTCCTTTTCCTACTCGGAGGACCCGGAACCATTATCTCCTCGGAGACGGGACCAGGTGCAATGTCGAAAGTTATTCGCTTCTGCGCGGGGGCCGGATTGGCGCCGGACCGAAGTATTTCTGTCCGTTGTGCGCGTTAACGCACGATCCTGGAGCGCTGACCGGCCCAGCGAGCGCCACACCGCCGAGCGGGGCTCACCGGGCCGATCAGCTTGCCGAACCGCGAGCTGCCGGGCCCACGGTCTTCGGCCGCTGCGTTCCCCTCCAGGATGCACAGCGCCTGGACCGGTCACAGAAGAGTGATCGGTCCAAGTCAGGGGCCTTCATGGAGGTGCTTCGGAGCTGCTGCGCGAGCGGATTGGTCCGTTCTTCCGCTGCCACCTAGGGTGCGGACGTGAGCATTCCCCGGATCGTCGCGACTGGAGTCGGATCGCTGCCGGGCGAGGACTTCGGGGAGGCGGTCCGCCTCGTCCTCGGGGAGCTCCCCGAGCTGCCGCACCTGGTCGAGCTGCCGGCTCGCGGCATCACCGCCGGCATCACCGGTCGCACGCTGGCGATGATCACCGACCTCGGCTTCGACCTGCAGCCGGCCGGCTGGCGGCTGACCGACGCTTCCGGCATCGACCACCGCCGGGCCAGGTCGCTGCTCGCCCAGGACCTCGACACCCTCGAGGAGCAGGCCCAGGGGTACGCCGGGGAGCTCAAGGTCCAGGTCGCCGGACCCTGGACCCTGGCCGCGACCGTCGAACGCCCCCGCGGGGACCGGATGCTCGCCGACCACGGTGCTCGCCGCGAGCTCGCCCAAGCGCTGGCCGAAGGTGTCACCGGCCATCTCGCCGATCTTCGTCGTCGGGTCCCGGGAGCCGAGCTGCTGGTCCAGGTCGACGAGCCCGCGCTGCCCGCCGTCCTGGCTGCCGCGATCCCGACCGCGTCGGGCGCGGGCCGGCACCGTCGCGTGGACCTGCCGGTGGCCTCTGCCGGACTCGAGCCGTTGTTCGCCGCGATCGCGGCGAGCGGTGCCCGGAGCGTCGCGCACTGCTGCGCGGCCGAGATCCCGATCGAGCTGCTCCGGGGCGCCGGGGCCGGTGGGCTCTCCCTCGATCTCGCCGTCCTGGCCACCGAGGCGTACGACGACCTCGGCACCGCCCTGGACCAGGGCGACCGGGTGCTGCTGGGAGTGGTCCCGGCGACCGATCCCGAGCACCTGCCGACGGTGAAGCAGGTCGTCGACCGGGTGCAGCGCCTGCTCGACATGCTCGGCTTCGACCGCGACGACGTCGCCGGTCAGCTGGTGCTGACCCCCGCGTGCGGTCTGGCCGGCGCCACCCCCGGATACGCACGAACGGCGCTGGCCCTGGTCAGGGACAGCGCCGCCCGGCTCAACGGGGACTGATCATCAGCCGACGTGGACCGCTTCTGCCGCGGGACCGTCGGTCGCCATCTCCTCGTGACTGACGTCGAGGAAGATCCACAGCACCAGTGACGCCGCCCAGATCATGAACGCACCCACCAGGAACGCGTGCGTGCCGCCGCTGGTGAAGGCCGCCTGGTAGATGATCGACTGCTTGGCAGCGGCAGGAGCCGCGACTGTGCCGACGACCTTACCCAGGGTGTCCCCGGTGAGGGAGATGTAGTGCGCTGCGATCGTGGCCAAGGTGGCCAGACCGAGTGCGCCACCGACCTGCTGCATCGTGTTCAGCACGCCGGACCCGATGCCCGAGTCGGCCTCCTCGACGTGGTGCAGTGCCGAGAGGGTGAGCGGGATGAAGGTCAGGCTCATCCCGAACGCCATCAACGCGATGAACGGGAAGATGCTCGACCAGTAGTTGATGTCGCTCCCGATGTGCACGACCGCGTGGCTGCCACCGGGGGTCAGGTTGAGTACCTGCTGGTGGATCTTGCTGGTCAGGTTTCCCGCCGACACGTCCACCGAGAGCCGGTGGAAGTTGAGCAGCGCGATACCGGCCAGGATCGTGCCGGTTCCGGCCAGGAACCGCGGATCGATCCGGTTCATCAGCTTGGAGCTGAGCGTCGCCCCGATCACCATCGCGAACGGGAACGGCATGAACGCCAGCCCGGCGTGCAGCGGTGAGTAGCCCATCACCGTCTGGATGAACTGGGAGAGGAAGTAGAACATCGCGAACATCGCCGCCGGGACGATCATCATCGCCACGAACGCGGTTGCCCGGGTCCGGTTCGCCAGGATCCGGAGCGGGAGCAGCGGGTTCTTGATCCGGCGCTCGATGGTGATGAAGCTGAACAGCAGGGTCAGGCCCAGGACGATCGCGATGAGCGTCTCGGGGGCGGTCCACTGGGTCTTGCCGGCCGCGTTGACGGTGCCGGCGTGGCTGATGCCGTAGACCAGCGAGACCAGACCGAGGGTTCCGGTGATCGCGCCGGGCAGGTCCAGAGCGACGCCGCGGTGGGTGTCGGACTCCTTGAGCAGCCGCGGGGCGGAGAACGCAGCGATCAGACCGATCGGCACGTTGATCAGGAAGGTCAGGCGCCAGCCGTGCACGTCGAGTCCGAACAGGTGCGGCGTCAGACCGGTCAGCCAGCCGCCGAGCAGCAGCCCGATCGCGGCACCGACACCGGACATCGCGGCGTACACCGAGAAGGCGGTGTTCCGACGCGGGCCGGCCGGGAAGGTGGTGGCGATCAGTGCCAGTGCAGCCGGTGCGGCGATCGCTGCACCGAGACCCTGCAGACCACGCGAGGTGAGCAGCATCGCCTCGTTCTGGGCAAGGCCGCCCAGTCCGCTGGCGACGGCGAAGACGGTCAGGCCGATCATGAAGACCCGACGCCGGCCGTACAGGTCACCGAGGCGTCCACCGAGCAGCAGCAGGCCACCGAAGGCCAACGCGTAGCCGGTGACGACCCACTGCAGGTTCGCCTGGGAGATGTGCAGGTCGCTCTTGATGAACGGCAGAGCGATGTTGGCGATGGTGCTGTCCAGGACCACCATCAGCTGGGCTACGCAGATGAGGACCAGCGCCCAGCCGAGGTGCTTGCTGCCGCCGGTCTCATCGGCCGAGGCGTCCCGTGTAGGGGCTGCGTCGGCGGTAATGACGTCTGTCATGAGGTCTTCCTTGCCTTCGTGGTGGACTGCGAACTGGTGGACGCGGCGTTGCGTCCGGACTGCCCGGCGCACGTGGGGTGCTGTACGGCGGGCAGGATGACGTGGTCGACGACGCGCTCGATGGTGGCGTCGTCCGGGGGGATACCGAGGATGAACGTGCGGTGCAGCAGGATTCCCGCGAGCGCGGGGCCGATCATCTCGAGATCGATGTCGGCGCCGATCTCCCCGCGCTCCTGCGCACGGTGGTAGATCGCCTGGGTGACGGCGACCTTGGGAGCGATGAACTTCTCCCGGAACAGCTCGGCGAACTCGGGGTCGGTGGAGAGCGCGGTGATCACCGAGCCGAGCACCTTGGTGGCGGTCTCGTTGATGCCCTCGTGCCCGCAGAAGGTGGAGAGCAGGTCACCGCGCAGCGTGCCGGTGTCGTGGTCGCCGATGTGCGGTGACTCCTTGGCGCGGATCAGGGCCTCGATGACGAGGCTCGCCTTGCTCTCCCACCGGCGGTACAGGGTGGCCTTGCTCGCCCGGGCCCGCTTGGCGACGGCATCCATGGTGAGCCGGTCGTAGCCGAGCTCGATGACCAGCTCGACGGTGCTGTCGAGGATCTCGTCCTCGCGCTCGCCCTCGACGCGGGGGCGGAGCGACGTACGCATCGACATGGGGGACTCGCCTCCTGCTCTGGTCTGATGTGCTCGATGAAACGGAACGGTTTCGTTTCATCAACAGAGTAGGTCGCGGTGTCATTCCCACCAAACTGAATTTCTTTCGGACCTTTTTCGGCCGAGATCCTCAGCGGTGCGGAGAGACCCGTTCCAGGATGCCGAGGGATTCCTTCAGCGCTACCTGGTTCCAGCCGGCGGCACGGGCGAGCATGTAGTGCCCGCGCGGCCCCATGTCGATCCAGCGCGCCGAGGCGGCGACCCGGCCGGCGCGCTCGACGAATCTGCGCGAGGCCTTCGGGCTGGTGATCCGGTCCCGCGCACCGTGGGCCGCGACCAGGTGCTTGCCGGCCAGGGCTTCGACCGGCTCGTCCGCCGGGAACCACGGGGCGAGACCGACGACCCCGACCACGCCCGGGTCGTCGGCGACGTGGACCGCCGTACGGGCTCCCATCGAGTGGCCCAGCAGCACCACCGGTACGCCGGCGAACTCCTCGGCGACGTCGGCGAGCGCGAGGCGCGCGTCCTGTACCGGGCTCGGCTCGTGGCCGTTACCGGCGTTCCACCCCTTCACCGTGAACCGCAGCACCCCGGCCGCGATCCCGGCTGCGTGCAGGTTCGGTCCGATCCTGGCGAGCATGGCGGTCGTACGGCGCAGCGCGAGGCTGCGCCCGCCCACGGGGTTCTCGCCGAACTCGGCACCACCGTGCAGCATGATCACGAGCCCGTGCGGGTCCTTCGGGACGGGACTCATCATCAGGCGGTCATGCATGGGGCGATCCTCTCGCGCAGGGGGTGCCGGTGTCGTCCGACAC
>JAOPXD010000087.1 GCA_025965315.1 Marmoricola sp. | reverse complement strand
TCAGCCGAGGAACGGCCCGGTCGGGATCGGAAGGTCGGCGTAGGTGACGATCCCGGGTCGTGCCGCCACCACGCCGTGGATCGCGTTGACCACCGGCATCCCGGTGATGGTCATGCCGATCCCGTGCATGTCCTCGACGGTGAGCGTCTCCAGCGGCTGGTCGGGCATCAGGCCCAGGGTCAGCGTCACCTGGGGTGAGCCGTCGACCTCGATCTTGTAGCCGTGATCGGCGGGCATCGGGGGCTCCAGCTGGTGGCTCATCACCCAGCGCTGGTGCAGGTCGAGCACCTCCTTGCCGTCGACGATGCCGACGTAGCGCAGGTCGAGCCCCGCCATCGTGCCTGCGGCGATCGGACGGCCGGGCAGGTCCAGGTCCTTGGTCGCAGCACTGAACCCGACGTGGCTGGCGACCTCGTCGAGCTCGATGCCCAGGGTCGTCGCGAGCATGTGGACGCCATCGGCGAAGACCACCGAGGCTGCGCGGACGTCGTCGGCATGGCCGGGGTCACCCATCGGTCGGCCCCACCCCATCCCGTCCATGTTCGAGTCGGAGGCGAAGCTGCTGACATCGACGGACTCGTGCATGGTGATCTTGCGGACCTCGGAGCAGAGCCCGGTCGCGACCGCTCCGAGGAGCTGGGCGAAGCCCGGGTTCATCCCGCTGCCGAAGAGGCTCGCGCCGCCCGCGACCGCGGCGGCGTCGAGCCTGGTCCGCGCCGCTTGTCCCAGGCTGTGCCCGGTGAGGAACTCCGCCGTGGTCACGACGTTCACCCCGGCGCGCAGCAGCCGCTCGAGCTCGTCGACGTCGGGGTGCAGCGGGGTGTAGACGATGCAGTCCGGAGCGACGGCGAGGAGCGCCTCGACGTCGTTGGTAGCGAGCACGCCGCACGGCTCGTCGAGACGGCACAGGGTCGCCGCGTCCTGGCCGACCTTGTCAGCGCTCCAGGCGTAGCAGCCGACGAGCTCGAGGTCACGCCGCGCGAGCACGCTGCGCAGGGTCTTGCGGGCCACGTTCCCGGTGGTCCACTGGATCACCCGCAGGGTCTGGTTCATGGCGTGACGGTCGCACGGAACTGGACAGGTGTCCAGAAGTACGGGAGGGCGTTCCGCGATGGTCCGCTCCGGAGTGGGTACCGGACAGGCATGGCCCGGTACGGAGTGAACGATGCAGCGGTGGCGAAGGCGCGCGCGATGATCTGGGCGCGCCAGTACGCGACCGAGGAGACCAAGGCGAGGTACGCCTTCGTCTACGGAGATTTCAGGCGGGTGCACCGTTCGGCCCTGATCGCCTCGGTCTACCGCGCAGCCGAGTGGCGCCACAAGCAGGTCGAGATCGCGGCGCACGGCTTGCTCCAGGAGCTGGACGAGGTCGCCGGCATCAGCTGATGGGGGAGGGGTGCGACCTGCTCGTGGTACCTATGGAGCAGCACCGGAACGAGACCTGGAGGCCGCCGTGCTCCGCACCAGCACTCGGATGACCCTTCTCGCTGCCACGGCGAGTCTGCTCGTCGCTGTCGGTGCGCCTGCCGGCGCAGGGACGCGAGCAAGCGCCTTTGCTCCGCTCGACCGTCCAGGACCAGCACTCAGTGTTCCGGCCGCGACGCTCGCGAAGGCGTTGGTGTGCTCGCCGGACCTGCGGTCCAGCGGTCGTGACCCGGTGCTGCTGGTCCCCGGGACGACCGTCACGCCTGCGGTCGACTTCGGCTGGAACTACGAGCGCGCCTTCACCGAACAGGGGCGCCCCTGGTGCGCGATCACACTGCCCTTCAGCACGATGGGAGACATCCAGGTCGCCGGCGAGTACGTCGTCTCCGCGATTCGCACGATGCACGCCGCCACCGGGAAGAAGGTGCAGATCGTCGGCCACAGCCAGGGTGGGATGGTGCCCCGCTGGGCCCTGCGGTTCTGGCCGGACACCCGGGCGATGGTCGACGACGTGATCGGGATGGCTCCCTCGAACCACGGCACGGTGGATGCGTACGCCCTGTGCCTGCCTGTCGTCGGGTGCGCCCCGGCGATCTGGCAGCAACGCACGAAGAGCAACTTCGACGCGGCCCTCAACTCGGGTGCGGAGACCTTCGCGGGGATCTCCTACACGGACATCTACACCGTTCTCGACGAGGTCGTCATCCCGAACCTCAACGAGAAGGGCAGCAGCTCCCTGCACACCGGCTCAGGCCGGATCGCCAACGTCGCGGTGCAGAGCGTCTGTCCGCTGCACGTCACCGATCACCTGCTGATCGGCACCTCGGACCCGGTCGCGTACGCGCTGGTGATGGATGCGCTCGACCACGCCGGACCTGCCGACCCGGCGAGGATCGACCGCGGCGTGTGCAAGCAGGCGCTGCAGCCCGGAGTCCGTCCGTCGACGTTCGCGACCGACTTCGCGAAGACAGCGGCCTACCTCGCGGACACCCTGGTGACCAGCCCGCACGTTCCGGCCGAGCCGGCGCTCGCGTCGTACACCAGGAACTGAGCGGGCTCAGGCCCTCGGTGCGACGTAGGTCCCGCGGCCGGTCGGCAGCGGCAGCTCCAAGGTGGTCCGGATACCCGGCTCGGCGGCGATGACGTCGGGGATCGAGTTCACGATGCGACCGCAGGCGGCGACGATCGCGGCGTGGTTGTGGTCGCCGTGCTCGCTGCTCGGGACCACGTCCACCACGTACGACGGCTCACCGGTGATCTCGATCCGGTAGGAGCCGCCGCCGGCGGACGGGCGGGCCCAGTCGGGGCGCAGGTCGTCGCGGGTACGGGTGACGTGCTCGACCACGATCGCGGGGTGGCCGTCGACCATGCCGGAGATCGAGAAGTGCAGGGCCGCGATGGTGCCCTCTCTGATCGTGCCCGCAGCGATCTCGTAGGTCTCCGGAGCCGGCTCGGCCTCCCAGAACTCCACGATCTCGTCGACCTCGATGCCCAGCGCGGCGGCCGTCATCCGGATCGCCGTACCCCAGGCCAGGCCCAGGACGCCGGGTAGGAACAGCATCGGGACCGAGTCGACCGGGTGCCCGAAACCCATCAGGTCGAACATCACCTCGGCACCGTCGTACGTCGCGTAGTCGGCAAGCTCGTAGGTCTTGATCTGCTCGATCCGCTGGCAGGTGCTGGCCAGGGCGAGCGGGACCAGGTCACTGGCCCATCCGGGATCGACGCCGGTGATGTAGACGCTAGCGGTGCCCGCCTGCGCGGATGCCTCGACCTTGTCGATCACCTTGTCCGGCATCGTGCCCCACGGGAACTGCAAGGTGCCGGGGGCGGAGCCGACGACGTTGATCCCGGCCTCGAGGAGCTTGCGCACGTCGTTGGTCGCCTCGACCGGACGGGTGTCGCCCATCGCGCAGTAGACGACGCACTCGGGACCGGCGGCGATCAGGGTGTCCAGGTCGCCGGTCGCGGTGATCCCGGTGACCACGGCCAGCCCGGCCAGCTCGCCTGCGTCCTTGCCGATCTTCTCGGGGGTGGAGGTGCTCACCGCGACGAGCTCGAAGCGGGCGTCGCTGATCAGCTGGCGCAGGGTCAGCAGACCGGCGTTCCCGGTGGCGACCTGGGCAACACGGATCCGCCGCGCCGAGCTTGTCGAAACAGACATGCGATCTCCTGAACTGGAACGTGTTCTACCTGAGCGAAAATCACGTTACCCTGCCGGGCATGGGACGTGTGGACGGAAAGGTCGCGCTGATCAGCGGCGGCGCTCGCAACATCGGTGGAGCCAGCGCGCGGATGCTGGTGGCCGAAGGCGCGAAGGTGGTCATCGGTGACCTGCTCGACGACGAGGGCGAGGCTCTGGCCGAGGAGCTGGGCGACTCAGCCCGGTACGTCCACCTCGACGTGACCAGCGACGCCGACTGGCGCAGCGCGGTCGAGTTCACCGTGGCCGAGTTCGGCAAGCTGAACGTGCTCTTCAACAACGCCGGCATCTTCAACGGCGGCCAGCTCCAGCGCTACAAGCAGGAGCAGTGGCAGCAGATGCTCGACGTGAACCTCACCGGAGCGTTCCTCGGGATGCGCGCGTCGGCCGACGCGATCATCGCGGCCGGCGGTGGCTCGATCATCAACACCTCCTCGATCGAGGGGCTCCGCGGTACCCCGTGGGCGCACGGCTACGTGGCCTCGAAGTGGGGCCTGACCGGCCTGACCAAGTCGGCTGCGATGGAGCTCGCTCCGCAGGGGGTCCGGGTCAACTCGATCCACCCCGGTCGGATCAGTACGCCGGCCACGGACCAGATGCCCGAGGGCCTGATCCCGATCCCGCTCGGCCGCCCCGGGCTTCCCGAGGAAGTGGCGACCTTCGTGGTGTTCCTGGCCAGCGACGAGTCCTCGTTCTCCACTGGCTCGGAGTTCGTGGTCGATGGCGGAACAGTCATGCACATCCCGACGAACATCTGATGGGCACTCCGACCGATGCTGTCGTGGGTCTGTGGGCGGCGCTGTCACGCCGGGACTGGGACGCCGTCGCGGACCACGTCAGCGACGACTGCCTCTACATCGACATGCCGGTCGGGCTGACGCTCGCCGCACGCGGTCCGGTGGACATCGTGAAGCGGCTCAAGGTCGGGCTCGAGTCGCTGGCGGCGTACGAGAACCACGACGGGGTCCTGGTGGCTGACGGCGAGAACGTCATGTACGAGCACTCCGAGACCTGGACCTTCACCACCGGGGAGACCTTCGTGCTGCCGTTCGCCACGGTGCACCGGGTGGTCGACGGCAAGGTGACGCTCTGGAAGGACTACTGGGACTTCGGGGCCATCGCGAACAATGCTCCGCCGGGATGGCTCGAGGGTCTGGCTGAGGCCGACACCTCCTGGGTCTTCGACGCGACCGGACTGGTCTGACCCGAACGGGCCTAGGAGTAGCGGTGGCTCTTCGCCTCGTGACCCTTGTCGCGGGTGCAGGTACGTCCGCTGATCGCCCGGTGGCCGCACAGCCCGTCCGCCACCGGCTCGGAAACGGTCTCCGCGCGCGCGGCTCGGTCGGGCGCCGGGCGCGGCTTGGGAGCTGCGCTGGGCTTGCTCGCCGTTGACCTGGCTGCCTCGTAGCGGGCCTCGCGCATCGCACGCATGTCATCCATCTTGCTCATCGTCGGGTCACCCGCGCGACTCTAGTGCGACCCGCTGCGCGCCGCGCCTGATGGTCAGTGCGGCTCTTCGATCGAGCGCGAGCTGCTGAGCGTCAGCGCGCCGCCCACGGCGATGATGCCGACGATCACGGCAAGCACCGCGTAGGTGATCCGCTCGCCGTGGAAGAACGACGCCACCAGGGCGCTGCTCCAGGTGCCGGCCGGAAGCCGGGTGGTCACCAGCGCCGCGATCATGGTGCCGACCACGGCGGTTCCGATGCTGGTGCCGACCTCCTGCGCGGTGTCGTTGAGCGCGGTACCGATCGAGGTGCGGTTGGCCGGCATCGCGTCGACGAGGGCCACGGCGCAGATCGTCATGACGGTGCGCAGCCCGATGGTCATCACGACCATGGACGCAGCGATGGCGCCGTACCCGTGGTCGACGCCCCAGGAGAGCCCGGCCAGGGAGCCGGCCAGGCACGCGGCGCCGACCAGGCAGGCGATCCGGTGACCGAACCTCGTCGCGAGCCACTCGGAGAGCGGCGTCGCGGCGATCATCGTGACGATGATCGGCAGGTTCGCCAGACCGGCGCGCATCGGGCTCCAGCCGTAGGCGTACTGGAAGTGCAGGATCAACCCGAACATCACACTGGCCATCGCGATGGACGTGCCAACCTGCGCGATGGCGGCGCCGCGGACGGTGCCGTTGGAGAAGAGGGTGAGGTCCAGCATCGGTGACGCGCTGCTGCGCTCGTGACGGATGAACGCGAGCAGCGCGGCGACGGAGCCGAGCATCGAGGCGAGGGTGACCACCGAGAGCCAGCCGTGCTCGACACCGCTGGTCAGCGCGTAGCAGGCGAGGCCGATGGTGGTGACGCTGAGCACGGCGCCCGGCAGGTCGAGCACGTCGTGGGTCAGGTCCTCGGGACGGTCGGCGGCAACGCCGAGCCGGACCCCGATGAACGCGAGCAGCGCGATCGGGGCGTTGACGACCAGCAGCCACTCCCACCGGACGTGGGCGAGCGCGCTGCCACCGAGCACCGGGCCGAGAACGAACCCGGACATCCCGACGACGATCATCACGGTCATGGCGCGCATCTGCAGCGCCTTCTCCTCGAAGAGCCGGAAGACCAACGAGTTGGTGATCGGCGCCATCGCGGCAGCGGCGATGCCGAGCCCGGCCCGCAGGCCGATGAGCTCGCCGGCGGTCGAGACGAAGACGACCAGCAGGCTCAGCAGACCGAACACGGCGAGTCCGACCAGCAGCACGCGTCGGCGACCGAGCCGGTCGGCCATCGATCCCGCCGTCAGCAGCAGGCCGCCGAAGGTCAGGGAGTATGCGCCGGTGACCCACTGCAGGGCCGTGGTGCCGCTGCCGAGGTCGCGCCCGATCGTGGGGAGCGCGATCGAGAGCAGGGTGTTGTCGACCATCTCGACGAAGAAGGCCAGGCACAGGGCAGCAAGGGGGATCCAGGCCGCGCGCAGCGACGGATAGGTGTGGCCGGTGGTGCTCGGCGACGAGGGCTGGGTGGTGGGGGTGGTGGTCATGGGTGGACCTCCTCTGAGTGGGGGCGTCGTCCTGGTGGACGTCGCACCAGCAAGGTAGGCGTCGGCGGTTTCACCGCAGTTTCACGACGCCTTCACGACGCCTTCACTCAGCCGAGGCCGAGTCGGCGTCGGAGGACCGCAACGGGGTCGTCGTCCCCGCGGTGCGCCCGCGGCCCGCTCGGATCCGGGGGTAGCAACCGGCCGACGTCGCTCCGTGCCCACTCGCGGACAGCGAACCGCTCGGCGATCCGCCACCCGGCGGCGGTGCGGACGAAGTGGTCGACGTACCGGAACCCCGAGGTGAAGTTGCGCCGTGGATCGTCGTACGGCGTCGCCCAGTGCGCCGCGGTCCCGTAGGTCTCGGCGACGGCCTGGTCACCGGCCAGCTCGCAGAGGTGGTTGCCGACCAGGTGCATGGTGCCGTCCAGGTGCGGCAGCCCCGTCGCCAACCACGCGACGTAGTCGTCCGCCGAACCCGAGAAGCCGGTGTGGTGGTCGGTGCCGTCGGCGGTGTAGACGGCGCGCACGCCGGGGAGGTCGAGTCGGTCCACGGCGCGGCAGTACCTCAGCACCGTCTCGTGGATGGCACGCCGGTCGTCGTTCTCGGTCTGGTTCATCGGGTGCCTCCGGACGCAGGGTCGGTGCTGAGCACCCGGATCGCCAGGGCCCGGGTCGCCTCGACGTTGAGGAACCCGATGACCGCGTTGATCCGGTCGAGCTCGAGCGGGAGCAGCCCCGGGCTCCCCGGTACGTCGGGAGTGAGGCCGAGATCGAGGTCGTCACGACCCGTCATGATCCGGATGTTGAAGTCGTAGCGTTCGCGGGCACCAGGCGCGGCGAGCCGCCGTACAACGGTGGCGCCCATCCGCCGGCCTCCCGACTCTGCTGCCCAGGTGTCCAGGGTGGCGATCAGGGCCTGGCCGTCGTTCTGCTCGATGTCCGCCCAGACGGCGTCCATCGAGCCCACCTGCTCGAGCAGGACGGCCGCGGACTTCTCGCCGATCCCGGACACCCCGGGCAGGTTGTCGCTCGCGTCCCCGCGCAGTGCGGCGTACTCGAGGTAGTGCTCGGCCGCGACGCCGTACAGGGCGTAGAGACGCGCCGGGTTGAGCAGCGGTGACCCGTTGATCCCGCCGTCGATCAGGCGAAGCACCTGGGTGTGCTCGCTGATGTGGGCGAACGCGTCCCGGTCGGAGGTGATGATCACGCAGTTCCAGTTGTTCGTCCGTGCCCAGGTGGCGCCGGACGCGTTGACGTCGTCGGCCTCGAGGCCCGGGGGAGTGAGCGTGGCCAGACCGAGTGCGTCGAGCAGTGCCCCCGCGCGATCGAGCTGCTCGACCAGCGCCGCGTCCTTCACAGCGCGGCCCGCCTTGTAGGCGGGGTAGAAGTCCTGGCGCACCGATGCGGTGCGGTCGTCCAGCCCGAAGATCACCGCGTCCGGTGCGAACCCGTCGATCGCCTCGATGATCTGGCGCAGCATGCCGTGCAGGGCCCAGGCAGGGCGACCGGAACGGTCGGTGATCCCGGTGTGCGCCCGCGCGTGGTGGTTGCGGTGCAGGAGCGAGGGCGCATCGACGACGAGCAGCAGCTTGCGGGGTCGGTCCTCGGCAGGAGGCATCAGCTGCCGCCGGCCGGTAGCTCCTCGAGCAGGACGTCCGGGTTCTCGCGGACGGTGGTGTTCGCGCGCCACTTGTCGATGAAGAGCGCGAGGTAGGTGCCGTCGGTGCGCTGCAGGACCTCGACGCCACGCTTGCCGCTCAGCGCGATCGCGCCGTCGGCATCGGTACGGCGAGCCACCCCGTAGTCCAGCCGCGAGAGCCGGATCGGGGAGTTGAACTCGTTCTTCATCCGCTCCTCGACCACCTCGAACTGCAGCGGGCCGACCGCGGCGAGGACCGGGCTCTGGTCACCACGGAGGTCGGAGCGGAGGACCTGGACGACGCCCTCCTGGTCGAGCTGCTCGATACCCTTGCGGAACTGCTTGTACCGCCCGATGTCGCCGGCGGTGGCAGACATGAAGTGCTCCGGGGCGAAGCTCGGGACCGGGGGGTAGTCGATCCGGTCGCCTTCGTAGATCGTGTCGCCCACCCGCAGCGCCTGGGCGTTCACCAGGCCGATGATGTCGCCTGGCGAGGCGTGCTCGACCGAGGTGGTCTCGCGGCCGAACATGGCTTGGGCGAACTTCGTGGCGAACGGGCGGCCGGTCGACGCGTGGGTGACGACCATCCCGCGGTCGAAGGTCCCCGACACCACCCGCGCGTAGGCCAACCGGTCGCGGTGGGAGGCGTTCATGCCGGACTGCACCTTGAACACGAACGCACTGAAGTCGTCGTCGGTCCTGCGGACCGAGCCGTCGACCCCTGCGGTCGCGCTCGGTCCCGGGGCGAGCTCGAGCAGCAGGTCGAGCAGCTGGGCCACGCCGAAGTTCTGCAGCGCCGAGGCGAACATGACCGGGGTCGTCTCTCCTGCGAGGAAGCGCTCCTGGTCGTGGTCGGCGTCGTCGAGGCCGAGCAGCTCGTGGCCGTCAACTGCCTCGGCCCACGCGGCGGCATCGACGTCCTCGACCTCGGAGGCCGTCATCCGCCGCTCGGGTGCCCGGGTAGCGCCGCCAGCGGTCCGGGTGTACTTCACGAACTCGCCCGTACGCCGGTCCAGGACCCCCCGGAAGTCGCCGGCCTCGCCCACCGGCCAGGTCAGCGGCGTCGGGCGGAGGTTGATCTGCTTCTCGATCTCGTCCATCAGGCCCAGCGGCGACAGCCCGGGACGGTCCCACTTGTTGATCACGGTGATCACCGGGATGCCGCGGAGCGCGCAGACCTTGAAGAGCTTGAGGGTCTGCGGCTCGAGGCCCTTGCCGGCGTCGACCAGCATCACCGCCGAGTCGACCGCCGACAGCACCCGGTAGGTGTCCTCGGAGAAGTCGCTGTGGCCGGGAGTGTCGACCAGGTTGATCACGTGGTCGCGGTAGACGAACTGCAGCGCCGCCGACGTGATCGAGATCCCGCGCGCCTTCACCATCGCCATCCAGTCCGAGACGGTCGCGCGCCGGTCGCCCTTGCCGTGCACGGCACCGGCCTCGGTGATCACCCGCGCGTGCAGCGCCAGCGCTTCGGTCAGCGTGGACTTGCCGGCGTCGGGGTGGCTGATGACGGCGAAGGTACGGCGGGGGCGTTTGTCGGACACCCGCCGAATTTACCGGGCGCCGGCGTCGGTGGTCGACGGCGGCACCGTCGTACCCGCTGGCCGCCTCCGGACGTACTGGTTGACCAGGAGGCTGCTGATCGCGGCCCAGACGCACCACAGCGACACCACCGCGGACTGGGCGAGCCAGATCAGGAACGCGACGACCACCAGGTTGGCCGCCCCGAAGACCCGCAGGGTCGGTGTGTTCGAGAGCAGGCCAGGGGCACAGGTCGCGATGATGTAGAGACCGAGCGTGAACGGCACCCAGGGCGTGCCCACGTGGTAGTTGAGGTGGTGCCCGTCGATGGTCGCGTGCATCGGTCCGAAGACCAGGGTGAGCAGCAGGATGCTGCCCGAGACGACACCACAGCCGACGAGCGTCCGTGCGACCGGGAGCGAACTGATCGCACCGCTCCGGCTGAACGCGAACGGGACCAGCACCGGGATGACGCACAGCGCGACCATGGCGTAGGTCCAGGCTGCCGGTTTGCCGACGCAGCCGGAGACGTCGCCGCGCAGGTACAGCCACACCAGCGTCTCGATGAGCTGGTGCAGCCCGAACACCAACGGCAGCGCCGCCAGCGGCAGGAGCTCACGTCGCGCCGTGTGCCGCAGGGTGTCCACGCCGATCGCGGTGACCACGATGCCGGCCACCAGGTCGGCTTCGGGGGAGAAGCACATCGCTGTCTCCTTCGTACTCGTAGCAACGGTGCACGTACCTGCAGGAGGCTATCGATCTGGTTCCCTGCGCGCAGGAGCTGCGTCCACGCGCGCATCGGTGCGGTACCCGGGTTTCTGCAACACTGCGCCCTGTGAGGTGGTCGTCTCCTTCGTCGGTCGCCGTGGAGAGCCGTCTGTTCGGGGCCCTTGCGGTGGTGCGCGTCGTGGTCCTGCTCGATGCGGTCGTGGTGACGATCGTCCGGGCCGGGAGCCTGCCGCACCCGGCGGCGTCGGTGGCCTGCGCGGTCGTGATGACGGCTTGGACCGGGTTCGCCACCTGGGCCTACGTCCAGCCGCGGCGGCGTACCTTCCTGCTCCTGGCCGCCGACCTGGCGCTGGCGTTGGCACTGCTGCTCGTCACGCCGCTGGTGAAGGGTGCGGACTTCCGGGCCACCGTGCCCAGCTACTGGATCGTCGGTGCCCTGATCGCCTGGGCGATCCACTTCCGCTGGGTCGGCGGGTTCGGCGCAGGGGTCCTGCTGGCGACCGTCGACCTGGTCCAGCGCCAGCACCTCCAGCAGTCCGACTACGGCAACGCCTTCCTGCTGGTCCTTGCCGGGTCGATCGTCGGGTTCCTGTGCGAGTCGCTGCAGCGGATGGCGGCCGAGCGGGACGTCGCCGAACGGGCAGCGGCGATGGCGGCCGAGCGCGCCCGACTGGCTCGGGTCGTCCATGACGGGGTGCTGCAGGTCCTTGCCCTGGTCCAGCGGCGCGGTCGTGAGCTGGGGGGAGAGGCTGCCGAGCTCGGTCGGCTGGCGGGAGATCAGGAGCGCGAGCTGCGTCGCCTGATCCAGGCCCAGGACACCGTGGTCATCGAGACCGGGATGGTCGACGTGGCCGCTCAGCTGGCCGTGCTGGAGCGTCGGCAGGGCGTCACCGTGTCGACACCCGGGTTCCCGGTGGAGCTCCCCGCTGCGACGGCTCACGAGCTGGTCGCAGCAGCACGGGCCTGTCTCGACAACGTCCGGGTGCACGTGGGTGAGGACTCTCCCGCCTGGGTGCTACTGCAGGCCCATCCGGACCGCGTCGAGCTGTCGGTGCGCGACGACGGCCCCGGCATCCCGTCCGGGCGTCTGGAGGAGGCGGCCGCCGCCGGGCGACTCGGAGTCAGCGAGTCGATCCGTGGTCGGATCACCGATCTCGGCGGAACCGCCGAGCTGGTGACCGGGTCGTTCGGCACCGAGTGGGAGTTCGTCGTCCCCCGTTCAGCGCCCACGAACCTCTAGGGTCATCGCCATGGACCAGAGCGAGCCCTCGCCCCCGATCAGGGTGATGGTGGTCGACGACCACCCGCTCTGGCGCGATGCCGTCGAGCGCGATCTGGCCGGTGCCGGTCTGGACGTCGTCGCGGTGGCCGCGAACGGACGCGAAGCGCTGGCGCGGTTCCCGGCGGCGCGGCCGGGCGTGGTCGTGCTGGACCTGCAGATCCCGGCACCCGACGGAATCGCGGTGACCGCCGAGTTCGTCCGCCAGGACCCCGCGGTGCGGGTCCTGGTGCTGTCTGCCTCCGGCGAGCAGGCCGACGTCCTGGCCGCGGTCAAGGCGGGCGCCACCGGCTACCTCGTGAAGTCGGCCTCGCGCGAGGAGCTGCTGACCGCCGTACGACGCGTTGCCCAGGGCGACCCGGTGTTCACCCCGGGGCTCGCCGGCCTGGTGCTGGGGGAGTTCCAGCGGATCTCCGACACCCCCAGGTCCGACCCGGCAGAGCCGCGGCTGACCGAGCGCGAGACCGAGGTGCTCAAGATGGTCGCGAAGGGGATGTCGTACCGGCAGATCGCCGAGCGCCTGGTGATCTCGCACCGCACTGTTCAGAACCACGTGCAGAGCACGCTCGGCAAGCTGCAGATGCACAACCGCGTCGAGCTGACCCGGTACGCGATCGAGCGTGGACTCGACACCGACTGACCGGTCGCGGCCGGACCCGGGGTCACCCGTCGTGGTGGCCGCCGTGATGACCGCCGCCGTCGTCACCGCCGCTGCCGTCGTCATCCCCACCGGTCGTGCCCGGGTCGGTGCCGTCGTCGTCTCCTGACGGGTCGTCGGTCCCGGAGTGGTGCTCGCCGTGAACGCTGTCGTCGCGCTGGCCACCGCCGTTGCAGGTGTCGTCACCGGTACCTCCGGTGAGGTCGTCCGACCCGGTGTCGCCGAACAGGTCGTCGTCGCCGTGGCCACCGCGGACGTGGTCGTTACCGCGACCACCGTGCTCGGAGTCGTCTCCGGCATCGCCGTCGATCGCGTCGTTGCCACCGTTGCCGAAGAGCTCGTCGTCACCGTCCCCGCCGGCGAGGTGGTCGTTGCCGGACTCACCGAAGATGTCATCGGCACCCGGACCGCCGATGATGGTGTCGCTCCCGGGGCTCCCGCAGACGATGTCCGCCCCAGCGCCGGCGCGCACGACGTGCCCGGCCGAGCGGATGACGATCACGTCGCGGTGGCTCGTGCCGTGGACGACGTGGGGTGATCGTGCGGTGACCACCTCGGTGGCCCTGTGCCCGTCGCAGCTCGGCGCACTGGTCGTGCCGGCTGCGGTGGCTGCGGCTAGGTGGAAGGTGGACAGGGCAGCTACGGAAAGAGCTGCGATCAAGGGACGGCGCATGAGGAGTACCTGCTTCGGATTCGATGAAGAAGCCCGCCGGTTGACGGTCTCTTCAGTGTTCGGCGCCCGTGCCCGCGGCCACCAGTGTCCGAACGTCCCGCAGCGGGGTCTGATGGTCGTAGTACCTGAACGAGCTTCTCGGAACCTCGCCGGGATACGGTGAGCCGTGTTCCACGTGATGTTCTTCGAGCCCCGGATCCCGCCCAACACCGGGAACGCGATCCGGCTGGCAGCTGGCACCGGAGTCACGCTGCACCTGGTCGAGCCGCTCGGGTTCGATCTGTCGGAACCCAAGCTGAAGCGCGCGGGACTGGACTACCACGACCTGGCGACGATGGTCGTGCACCCCGATCTCGATACCGCGCTGGGCAGTGACGCGCTGGCGTCGTCGAGGGTCTTCGCCTTCACGGCGGGCGCGACGCGTTGGTACACCGATGTCGCCTTCCAGCCGGGCGACGTGCTGCTCTTCGGACCTGAGCCGACCGGACTGCCCGAGGCGGTGTTGAGCCACCCACGGGTCAACGATGCGCTTCGGATCCCGATGCTGGACGGTCGTAGGTCGCTCAACCTGGCGAACTCTGCCGCCGTGGCGATGTACGAGGCGTGGCGCCAGCACGGGTTCCTGGGCGCCAACTAGGGCCGGGAAACTCCAGTCCGCTATGCCTTCTGGATCCGGATCCCGATCGCCGCCTCGGAGCCTCGGAGCCGGCTGAGCAGGCCACCGATGGTGCCCAGGACGCGGTACTTCCGGTTGACGATGCCTCGCACGCGCGGAGTGTCGGAGTGGTCGAGCACCTCAGCCTGGCCGGTGACCAGTGGGGCGCCGTCCTTGACGCGGCCGCGGACGTCACACGGTTGGAGGGTGACAGCCGGGTTGTTGCGGATCCGCTTGACCTTGAACGCACCGGTGTCCGAGAAGAAGTAGAGGTCCTCGCCGTCGGGAGCGATCCAGACGGGAGTCGCGACGGGCACGCCGTTCTTGCGGTAGCTGGTGAACGAGACGTACGACGCGCGTCCGACCTTCGCCCATGCCTGGGGGTTCGGCTCTGCGGCTTCCATCACGGTGCTCCTTGGTTGTCGGCGAACGGGCCGTAGTGCGTCACGCTAGCCCGAAAGGCGAAGGCTGCCTCCGCGTGCCACCGCTAGCCTGAGCACCTGGGTGGATCCGCCGGTGTTGGGAGTTCGGATGAGGGTGCGTCGCGTCGTTGACCTGTCGCTCGCGATCGATGAGCACACCCAGGTCTACCCGGGCGACCCGCACGTCCGATTCGCCCAGGCGGCGACGATCGAGGAAGACGGGTTCAACCTGCTCAGCGTCGAGATGGGATCCCAGACCGGCACGAACTGCGACGCGCCGTACCACTTCGTCGCTGACGGAGCCCGCATCGACGAGCTCGACCTCCGCCTGTTCACCGGCCCGGGAGTGATCATCGACGTCCGCGGCAAGGCCCCGCGCACAGCCATCACTTCCGACGACGTGCAGCCGTACCTTGAGCAGGTCGGGCCCGGCACGATCGTTATCTTTCACACCGGCTGGCCGACGTACTACGGGACCGATGCGTACTTCGACCACCCGTATCTCGGTGCTGATGCCTGTCAGGTGCTGCTCGACCGCGGCGTTCGCACGTTCTGTCTGGACACGCTGAACATCGACGAGACGCCCGACGACAGTCATCCCGGTGTCGGGTTCCCTGTTCATCACCTCATCGGACTGGTGGGGGGCGTCGTGGTGGAGAACCTGACCTGCGTCGAGGAGATCGACTTCGCGGACCCGCTGATCACGGTCTTCCCGCTGCGCCTCACCGGCGCTGACGGGGGGCCGACCCGCGCTACCGCGATCG
>JAOPXD010000110.1 GCA_025965315.1 Marmoricola sp. | reverse complement strand
CACCGGTTCGGAACCAGCGGAAACCAGTTTCGGACCACCTACCGTAGGAAACCTTTGGCCTGCGAACGCGCCCTCTACAGTCACAGCTCGCTCTCACGTCC
Organism: Marmoricola sp.; assembly: GCA_025965315.1. Classification (GTDB taxonomy): domain Bacteria; phylum Actinomycetota; class Actinomycetes; order Propionibacteriales; family Nocardioidaceae; genus Marmoricola. Next base: position 7,064 of record JAOPXD010000110.1, on the reverse strand, counting down.
CGCCAGAAGGCGAGCGATCTCGTCCGACGGGACGACTCGACGCCTGCCGAACTTGACAGTTCGAATCTCGCCGCGGCGGACAAGATCGAACATAAGAGATCGACCGATACCTAGCCGCCGAGCGGCTTCCTCAACTCGGTAGCCATGCGGCTCTTGTGTCTGCTCCATGTCCGCAATCGTGTCTCACAATTCGCCAAAGTCCTAGGTGTATAGTTTGTAAATGTGAAGCAGCGAGAACGAAACTGGTACCTAAGTCCGTTCACCACTTGGCGCATCCCCCGCGGTGACGAGTTCGGCGGTACGACCTACGAGGGATCGCCGCTGAACCCCGAGCGATTCGACGGTGCCCGGATCACCGACGAAGACAATGGCCTCATTTACGAGGCCGTTATCGAACGGGCCAACGGCAAGGCTCGGCTAACTGGAATCACCATCCTCACCACGCGTTCAGGCCAGCGCATTGATCAAGCGACCATCCGCCGCGTTCCAGTTCAGCGCATCGCCGAACAGGTTTCACTCCACCTCGCGGAGCAGGAGTCATCAGGCACAGGCGTGTTCACCACTGGCCCGTACCGTCCGAAACCGGGAAGACCAAGCGTCGAAGAGGTTGCACAGGACCGCACGGCGGGGCTCGGCCGAAACGACATCGCTGCCAAATGGCACGTGTCGATCTATACCGTCGACAAGCGTTTGCGGGAGGCCCGCGACCGAAAGTTGATCACCGGTCCAACCACTGGCAGACCGCGCGGCCCCAAAGCGCCGAGCACCAGCCAGGGTCCACCAAAGGACACCACCAAGAGAAAGCGAGATGCCGAATGAGAATCACCCAACCCCGCACGGACGAGCCGATCCGGCTTGTCCCGACCAAGAGCGGCCACCGATATCGGGTCGTCATCGACACGGCACCGAGGGCTGCGCCCAAGCGGCGGCAGGTGAGCCGTAACTTCCGCACACTTGCGGAAGCGCGAGACTTCGTGACCGAGACCCGCCAGAACGTCGCTCAGGGTCGCTACACCGCCCCGAACAAGGTCACCTTCCGCACGCTCGCCGAGGATTGGCTCAAGAGTCGTAGAGATATCCGTGAGGTCACAAGGTCGGGCTACGCCGATGCTCTGGGCAACCCACTCGACTTTTTCGGCGATCACCTCGCCCAGGGCCTCACGAGAGCCGACGTGGAAGATCTCATGGAGCACCTGCAAGAGGTGGGCGGGAAGCGGGGCAAGCCCCTCTCTCAGCGGTCCCAGGTCTACGCACTCCAATCCGTCCGCGCCGTCTTCGCTTATGGCATCTCGGTTGGCGTCCTTAGCGCCAACCCTGCCGCCGACGTGAGGCCCCGACGGAGGACCAAGTCCGACGCCCACCCGGTGAGCGTCTGGGAACCTGCACAGTTGGTCCAATTCGTGGCCCGAGTGGACGCCCACGAAGACGAGTGGACCCGGGCTTCCTTCCGTCTCTCGGCATGCGGTCTGCGTCGAAGCGAAGTCCTTGGCTTGGCGTGGTCATCGGTAGATCTCGACACTGGGGCCATCAAGGTGGAGGCCAGCCGAGTAAAGGTGGGCCGAGGTTCGGATACGCTCCGCGACTCGACCAAGAGCAAGGCCAGCGGCCGCACCGTTTCGGTTGAGGCGATGTGGCCAGGCACCGTCGCAGCTCTGCGAGCCCTTAAGGCCCGACAGGCGGCTGACCGGCTCGCGATGGGGCCTGAGTGGGCCGACAGCGGCTTGGTCGTCGTTGACGAGTTCGGCAGGCCGATTCAGCCTGACTTTTACTCGGGTCGCTGGCGCGCCCTACGCAATGGGTCTGGCCTGCCGCCGATCCGGCTGCACGAGCTGCGCCACAGCATCGCAACCACCCTCCACAGGAGTGGCGTGGCCCCGGCAGATGCAGCCGGTCTCCTTGGTCACGAGGTAGCGACCCACATGGCGTTCTATGTCCAGAGCACTAAGAGCGGAGCAGAAGAGGCAGCCAAGGCGCTCGGCAACGTCCTCAGAACGGCCAAGTAGGCGCGCTCATCGGTACCGCTCGTGACATATCGGTGACACCAAAGGCTCAGGCTCCGTCCCCGTCCTTAGCGGGGGCGGAGCCTGAGGTCGCTCTGACCTGCATGTTCATGCCGATCTTGCTCCCCGGGCAGGAGTCGAACCTGCGTCGCTAGTCCTGATTCAAAGTCAGGCGGGCCCTACCGGCAGACCAACCGGGGAATGTACGGGCAAGGTTATCGGTGCCGAGCCGTCGTCGCGGTCAGTGCCTAGTTGACGACGATGCTCTGCTGCACCTGCGGTGCCTCGGTGTACGTCGCGTCACCCGCTTGATCGGCATCGATCAAGCAGGTCCCGGCCGCGGTGAAGGTGACGACGCCGTCGCCGTCGAGCGTGCAGCCGGTGCTGGTCGGGTCCAGCGTGATCGTGACGTCCAGGCCAGAGGATGCGGTCGCGTCCGGCGTGTACATGTCGTTGACCATCGGGGCACCGGGCGCCGAGGACACGAACGAGATCGTCTGGTTCTTCTTCACCACCGAGATGCTCTGCTGCACCTGGGGCGCGGCGTTGTAAGCACCGTTACCGGCCTGGTCCGCGTCGATGACGCAGGTCCCCACCCCGGTGAAGGTAACGTCGCCGTTGTCGAGCGAGCACCCGCTACTGGTCCCGTCCAGGGTGATGGCCGGGTCGAGGCCAGAAGTTGCTGCGGCCTGGGGGCTGTAGACGTCGTCGATCGTGGCCGTGGTCGGCGCGGTAGACGTGAACGAGACGGTCTGGTCGGCCTTCACCACCGAGATGCTCTGCGTCACCCGGGGCGCCGCCGAGAACGCAGCGTTGCCGGGCTGGTCGGCGTCCAGCACGCAGGTGCCTGCCGCCGTGAAGGTCACTTCCCCGTTGCTGAGCGAGCACCCGGTGCTGGTCCCGTCCAGCGAGATCCCCACGTCAAGCGTCGAGGTGGCCGTCGCGGTCGGGTCGTAGGTCGAACCGGCAACCCCCGGCGACGGCGCCGTACTGGTGAAGCTGACCGTCTGGTCCTGCTTCACCACCTGGATGCTCTGCTGCGCCTGGGGTGCCGCGGAGAACGCGGCGCTACCCGGCTGGTCGGCGTCCAGCACGCAGGTGCCGGCGCCGGTGAAGGTCACTTCCCCGTTGCTGAGCGAGCAGCCAGCGCTACCCGGATCCAGCGAGATCACCGCATCGAGGGTCGACGTCGCGGCCGCGGCCGGGTCGTACGTCGAGCCAGCGACAGCCGGGGAGGGCGGCGTACTGGTGAAGCTGACGGTCTGGTCCTGCTTCACGACCTGGATGCTCTGCTTGAGCTGGGGTGCTGCCGTGAAGGCTCCGTTGCCGGGCTGGTCGGCGTCGACCACGCAGGTACCGGCGCCGGTGAAGGTCAGCTCGTTGCCGCTCAGCGAACAGCCGGCGCTCGCCGGATCCTGTGTGAACGCCACCGTCAGACCGGAGGTAGCCGTAGCCACCAGGTCGTACGTCGAACCGACAACACCCGGGGACGGCGGCGAGCTCGTGATCGAGATCGTCTGCCCCTGCTTGTCGATCGCGAACGTCTGCTGGACCTGGACGGCACCGCTGTACGTCGCGTTGCCGACCTGGTTCGCATCGACCACACAGGTGCCGACGGCGGTGAAGGTGACGTCCTCACCGCTCAGCGAGCACCCGCTGCTCGTACCGTCCAGGGTGTACGCGACCGGCAGCAGCGAGGTCGACGACGCGACGAGCGTGTAGGTCCCGCCCACGTACGCCGGCGACGGCGGGGTGGAGCTGAACGAGACGCTCTGCGACTTCTGCAGGACCTGGATGCTCTGCTGGACCGTCGTCGCCGCGAGATACGCGCCGTTGCCGGCCTGGCCGGCATCGATGACACAGGTACCCGCGCCGTTGAAGGTCACGACGCCACTGCTCACCGAACAGATCGCACTGTCCGACTCCTTGGTGAAGGTCACCGCGAGATCGGAGGTTGCTGTCGCAACAGGCGTGTAGGTGTTGCCCACCAGCGCGGGAGACGGAATTGTCGAGGTGATCGAGATCGTCTGCGACTTCTTGGTGACCGGGATCGACTGCAGCACCTGGGCGGCCGCGCCGTACGTGGTGTTGCCGACCTGATCCGCGTCGACGACGCAGGTCCCGCCAGCGGTGAAGGTGACGACACCACTGCTCAGCGTGCAGCCGGCGCTGCTCGCGTCCAGCGTGAAGGTCACGGCCAGACCCGAACTCGCCGTCGCGGTCACGTGGTAGGTCGCGTCAACCAGAGCCGGGGACGGCGCCATGGACGTGAACGACACCGTCTGGGTCTTCTTGACGACCTGGATCGACTGCACCACCTGGGGGGCCGCGCTGTACTCGGCGTTCCCGGCCTGGTCGGCGGTGACCACGCAGGTACCGCTGCCCGTGAAAGTCACCAGACCGCTGGTCATCGTGCAGTTCGTGCTCGCCGAGGTCAGTCCGAGCTTGACCGTCAGGTGGGTGCTCGCTGATGCGGCCGGCCGGTAGGTGTCACCGACGACCGCGTGCGCCGGTGCCGTGGAGCTGAACGTGATCGTCTGCGCGAGCTTCGGGAGCTGGATGACCTGCTTCACCCGGGGAGCTGGGCCGTACTCGGCGTTGCCCTTCTGATCCGCTTCGACCGTGCAGGGTCCGCCACCGGCGAAGGTGAACGTGCCCGAGGAGAACGTGCACCCGGTGCTGGACGAGTCCCGGGTGATCGTGACCGGCAGCCCGGAGGTCGCCGCTGCGGTCGGCTTGTAGGTCCCGCCGACGGTCGGCGAGGACGGCACCGGCGAGATGAAGGCGATGCTCTGGGTGTACTTGGTGACAGCGACCGACTGGTAGACGGCCCGAGCCGCCTTGTACGACTTGTTGCCGCCCTGGCTCGCCCGGATGATGCAGGTCCCGGCGCCGGTGAACCGCACGACGCCCGCGTTGAGAGAACATCCCTTGCTGGCCGACCCGAGGCCGATCCTGACCCTCAGCTTGGACGTCGCTTTGGCGTGCGGGTCGTAGTTCACCCCGACGAGCGCGGGCGAGGGAGCGTGGGAGGTGAAGTGGATCGTCTGGCTGCGCTTCTTCTTCTTCGCCGGATGAGTGAGCCTCGACGACGGCGCTGAACACGCGGGGGAGGCAGCACTCACGCTGCACCCGGTTGCGACCGCGGGCGATCCGTCGACCACGAGCACGGCCGAGGCCACAGCCAGAACCACGGCTGTAGCGAGCCTCGTCAGGCTCGTCCGCGGGATCCCCATGCCGGTCTCCTGGTGGTCGTCGGAACTGCCGGTCATCCTACGTCTTGTCGCCGGCCGCAGGGCGTTATCGAGATAGCCGGATCCGGGTACTCGACGTGAGCCGCACACCTCGGTACAACGGACCCATGACTTCCCGCGGCCCGGCCCTGCGCGCCCTGCTCGGCGTCCTGGCAGCCGGTGCCGTCCTCGCCGGCAGCAGCACGGCGATCGACCCAGCATCGTCGGCGTCCCTCCCCCCGACGTTGACCCCCGTGGTCGGCGTCGCCCGGACCGTCCAGCCGGCCTTCTTCGGCGTGAACGGCGCCCGGATCATCTCCGCTCCGAACGCCTCGGAGTGGCACGACCCGGTCTTCACCCAGGCGGTCGCAGCCCTCGCCCCCGGGTACCTCCGGATCCAGGGCGGTACGACGTCGCAGTGGATCGACTGGCGCACCGGCCTCTTCGACCAGAGCGCCAACAGCCCGTACGTCGGCGCGAATGCCGGCCGCCGACCGATCCTGATGAGCGACTGGGCCGACCTGCTCCGCGCCACCGGCGCGCAACCGGTCTACGACCTGAACGTGACGACCTCGACGCCCGCGGACCAGGTCGCGATGCTGCACGAGGCGCAACGGCTCGGGATGCCGGTGACCCACCTCGAGCTCGGCAACGAGCTCTACATCGGCGACAAGACCTACAAGGCGCTCTACCCCACCGGCGCCGACTACGCCCGCGCGATGAACCACTGGATCGACGTGCTGCGCACCAGCTTCCCCGGCGTACAGATCGCCGTCTCGGCCGCGGACACCTCGTCCTCGTTGTTCTCCGCCTTCTACGGCAAGCGCTACACCAGCTGGAACAAGCTCCTGTACGCCGGCATCCGCGGCGCCGACGCGGTCGCCCTGCACCCGTACTGGTTCCCGACCCCCGCGGACGGCACGACGGCGAGCGCCGGCAGTGGCCTGGCGGCCTGGAAGGCGCTGTCGACCAAGGTGATCGCCCAGGTGCCGGCCGACCTGCACGTCTGGCTGACCGAGTACAACCAGATGGACGTCCCGTTCACCGAGGTGGGCGTGCCTTCGGGCCTGCTCCCGGGCGCGAAGCAGACCTGGGCAGTCGGGTTGTCGCTGGCTGCGTTTTCGTTGCAGGCCCTCGCCGATCCCCGGGTGACGATGGCGGTCGTGCACTCTGCCCTGAACGGCGAACCGACCGCCGCTGCCACCCAGTCGGGCGGGAACATGGAGGTGCACGCGCTGCTCGCCGACGGCTCGGGCGGATCCACCCTGTTCGGCCGGACGGCCGAGAACGACAGCCTCACACCACTCTTCGACGCCGTCCGCGACCAGGGCAGCGGACCGGTCGAGGTACGCCTGCTGACCGTGGCGTCAGCTCCGAAGGTCACCACGTCGTTGTGGTCGCCGACGGGGGTAAGCACGGTCAGCGGCGTGACGGGCGCGTGGATCGGTGATCGTCTCGCTCTGGTGAACCTGAGCAGCTCCGCCGTGCGGATCACTCTGCCGAGCGCCGGGCCCTGGTCGGCAACGGTGCAGACCGCTCCCCCGCGGACCCGGCCTGCGTTCAACCCCGGCGACACCGTCGGCTCGAGCACCGCAACTGTGAGCGCCACGATCCTGCTGCCGGCGTACTCGGAGGCGCTGCTCAGCCAGCGGTGACCAGGCGGGTCACCAGTGGATGCCGCGGCTCACGATCGCGAAGGCCCGAGCCGTTGGCGACGCGTCCTGGTCGGAACCGCCGTCGCCCCGGGCGGCGGCAGAGTCGTCGAAGAGCTGGTACCCGATGCTGCGCACCGTGTCCGTCGCCGCCGGGCTGAAGGCGTCGGCCACCATCA
>JAOPXD010000176.1 GCA_025965315.1 Marmoricola sp. | reverse complement strand
CGGTCATCGAGCACCCGCGACGCAGGTCGAAGCAGGTCGCCTGCGAACCGAGCGGGGGCACCATCAGGACCGGGAGCCCCCGCTGCGGGACGTCGGCAGGGTGGTAGCGGTGCAGGGTGCTCTTGTGACCCTCGTCGATCACGTCCGAGGGCATCCGGGTGGTGTCGGCGATGCCGCCCTTGACCAGGAAGTCGTAGAGGTTGGCGACTGCCCGGCGTCGCTGCTCGAGGGTGCGCCGCGGATCGAAGATCGAGCTCATGCGTCACCGTACTGCGCGCGGACGGCGGTCATTGCTGGAGCAGCCAGCAGATCTGCGAGATGTCCGTCCGGAATCCCGGGCGATCGAGCAGGTAGGAGGTCCGGCCGACCGAGTTCGCGGTCATCTGCGCCGCCTGGACCTTGATCCGCGACACCGTGAGGTCCTCGTCCGGCCTGATCGCCTGCACCAGGTCGACCCACTGCCCGATGTAGCCGAGCTGGGCCCGTTGAGTGAGCTCGGCGTACTCCGGGCCGAGGTTGCGGGACTCGGCGATCAGGTTCGTGATCAGGTCGCTGTGGTCCAGGGTGAGGTCGACGTACGAGTCCGAGACCCGGCGCAGCGTCTGCTCCGGTGACGTCCCGGCACCGAGGGCGTCGGTGAGCGCGGACTGGAGCATCGCGTAGCCGCGACCCATCGAGGCGTAGAGCAGCTCCTGCTTGCTGGCGAAGTGGTTGTAGATGCTCGGCCCGGCGATGCCGACCGCAGCACCGATGTCGTCGACGCTGACCGCGTCGAAGCCGTAGCGGGCGAACAGCGTCGCCGCTGCCTCGCCGATCTGGTCCCGCCGCGACTCCGGCTCGTAGGCGAGTACCGGCCCGGGAAGCGGTGCGCCTTCGTCCGAGAACTCGTGGCTCAGCACCCGCCGCGCCAGCGCGGCGAGCAGGTCCTCGAACTCGTCGTCGTCGGCCGGGCTGAGCCGGTGGAAGGAGATGCTGCTCATCGCGTTCACGGCAGCAGCGGCCAGGAAGGCGGCCTGCTCCTCGTCCAGCTCGGGACGGATGCCGCGCAGGGTCGCGGCCAGGATCCCGATCGCCTCGCGGAGCCGGCGGCGCAACGTCTCGCGCTGGTCGTCGGGAAGGTTGCGGGCCTCGCGCTGCCAGAGCACCCCGAGCGGCCGGTAGGAGAGCGCGGTACGCGCGGCGGTGCGGGCGATCCCCTCGAGGTCGCGCGAGGGGAGCTCGTCGACCAGCCCACCGAAGGCGTTGATGGTGTCGTCGATCGCCTCGTAGAGCAGATCGGACTTGCCACCGAAGTGCCGGTAGAGCGCCGAGGGGCCGACGTTGACCGAGTCCGCGACGTCGGCGATCGACACCTGTTCGTAGCCGCGTTCGTAGAACAGCGTCGCCGCGGCACTGCGGATCTGGGCCCGGCGGTTGCGCGGCCGCGTACCACGCGGGGCAGGCTCCACAGCGGGCAGGGCCATCGGCGCTTCCTTCCCTCTGCTGCCGCGCGTGGCGGACTAGTCAAGATTCACTTAGTGTGGCACAGTCGGGCCTGCGTGATCCAGGTCACGCACTCACCAACCGTCAGAAGTGGGGACTCGATGGCGAGCCAGCAGGCAGTCGCGCGCACGCTTTCGCGTCCGCTCGTGCCGATCGGCGACCTCTTCGGTTTCGCGCTCGACGTCCTCAGGTCGATCTTCGTGCGGCCGTTCCAGTGGCGCGAGTTCTTCGACCAGTCCTGGTTCGTCACCCGGGTCTCGCTGCTGCCGATCTGCGCGATCACGATCCCGTTCGGTGCGGTGCTCTCGCTGCAGATCGGCTCGCTGTTCAACCAGCTCGGGGCGCAGTCGTTCACCGGCGCCGTCGCCGTGGTCGGCATCGTCCAGCAGGCAGCCCCGATCGCGACGGTCAGCATCGTCGCCGGTGCTGCCGGGACCGCTGTCGCCGCCGACCTCGGCGCCCGCAAGATCCGCGAGGAGCTCGATGCGATGGAGGTGCTCGGGATCTCGGTGATCCAGCGCCTCGTGGTACCGCGGGTGCTGGCGATCGCGTTCATCGCGGTCCTGCTCAACGGCGTCGCGACCCTGGTCGGCGTGATCGGCGGCTACGCGTTCAACGTCCTGGTCCAGGGCGGGTCGCCGGGCGCCTACGTGCACGCCTTCACCGCGCTGGCCCAGCTGCCCGACCTGTACGTCGGTGAGATCAAGGCACTGGTCTTCGGCATCGTGGCCGGCATCGTCGCCTGCCACCAGGGGATCCGGGCCCGGGGTGGACCCCAGGGCGTCGGCAACGGCGTCAACCAGTCCGTGGTGGTCTCGTTCGTGCTGCTGTTCGTGGTGAACACGGTGATGACCCTCGTGTACTACCAGCTCGTTCCGCCGAAGGGGTTCTGATGACTCTCTCGCGAGGCGTGCCCGAACCCGTCGACCGCACCGGTCTGCTGGCCAAGGCCTGGCGATCGACGTACGACGTGCTCAGCGACCTCGGCGACCAGGTCCAGTTCTACGGCAAGAGCCTGATCGGGATCCCGAAGGGAGCCACCCGCTACCGCCGTGAGGTGCTGCGGTTGCTCGCCGAGGTGGCGCTCGGACGCGGCGCCCTGGTGCTGGTCGCCGGCACGCTGGGCATCATCATCTTCGAGGTGCTCGCTGTCGGCAGCGTCGTCGGCCTGGTCGGCTACCAGGGCCTGAAGCAGGTCGGGATCCAGCCGTACGTCGGCTTCCTGTCCGCGTACTTCAACACCCGCGAGGTCGCGCCCCTGGTCGCGGCCAACGCGCTCGTCGCGACCGTCGGCGCCGGCTTCACCGCCCAGCTCGGTGCGATGCGGATCTCCGAGGAGATCGACGCCGTCGAGGTGATGGCGATCCCGTCGATCCCGTTCCTGGTCAGCACCCGGGTGATCGCGGCCTTCATCGCAGTGATCCCGCTGTACTTCGTCGGCCTGATCGGCACCTACGCAGGCACCCAGTTCATCTCGATCCACTACTACGGGCTGACCGGCGGCACCTACAACCACTACTTCAACCTGTTCCTGCCGCCGATCGACGTCCTGTACTCGTTCCTCAAGGTGCTGGTCTTCTCGATCATCCTGACGATGATCTGCTGCTACTACGGGTTCACCGCGAAGGGCGGGCCGGCGGGCGTCGGCGTTGCGGTCGGCCGTGCCGTCCGGCTCTCGCTGGTCATCATCGTGATCGCGGACTTCTTCCTCAGCCTGGCGCTGTGGGGCTCGACGACCACCGTGCGGATCGCGGGCTGATCCCGGTGCTCACCTCCGTCCGCAAGCACTCGAAGCCGCTCTCCGGGATCGCGTACATCGTGCTGATCCTGCTGCTGGTGTGGACCAGCATCCTGGCGTTCGAGAAGAACCTGCCCTGGCAGTCGTCGGCCTCGGTCACCCTGACCACCACGGCCGCCGGGCTCGAGCTGAACCAGCACTCGGACGTGAAGTTCCAGGGCCTGCGCATCGGCGAGGTGCGCAGCATCAGCTCCAACGGCCGCGAGGCGACGATCAAGCTCGCGCTCGACAAGAACAAGCTCGGCCTGATCCCGGCCAACATCGACGCGGCGATCATCCCGAAGACGCTGTTCGGGGAGAAGTTCGTCGACCTGCGGATGCCGGCGAGCCCCGACAGCGCCCGGCTCGCCGCGGGCGGGGTCATCCGCCAGTCGACCACCTCGGTGGAGATCGGGGCCGTGTTCAACAAGCTGGTCCCGGTGCTGGACGCCCTCCAGCCGCAGAAGCTCTCGATCATCCTGAACTCGCTGGCCGAGGCGCTCGACGGTCGCGGGACCGAGCTCGCCGACTCCCTCAACCAGTTCAAGTCGTTCCTGGTGAAGGTCGACCCGCACGTGGACACCTTCACCCACGACATCTCCCAGTTCGCCACCACCGCCGACATCTACGCGAACAGCGCGCCGGACCTGCTCAAGCTGCTGTCCTCGGCGGCCGGGATCAGCCGGGAGCTGCTGATCCCGCAGCAGCAGCAGTTCGGCTCCTTCCTGGACCAGGTGACCGCGACCTCGGCCGAGACCAAGCACGTGCTCGCGCAGAACGCCAACAACCTGATCCAGCTCTCCGGCCGGTCCAAGGCCGTGTTGGCCCTGCTCGACCAGTACTCGAGCGCGCTGCCGTGCTTCCTCAAGGGCCTGCACACGTTCAGCATCCTGAGCAACCAGTCGATCGGCGCCCGCGGCCCGTTCACGAACCTGATCATCGACGTGATCAGCAACAACGGTCCGTACAAGAACCCGGCCGACCTGCCGAGCAACCCGACGAGCACCGGCAACAACGCGAACCTCCCGACCGCGGTGCCGGGCTGGGCGCCGCACTGCCCGCAGTTCTCCGACGAGGTGCTGGCCCTCAAGGACGCGGCCCCGAACTCGGAGCCGCTCCAGGGCGTCCCGATCGACGTACCGGCGAAGTCCGCAGCGACTGCTACCCAGCCCCCGAGTGCGGCTGTTCAGGAAGCGCGTACGGCGCTCGCCCGGGCGCTCGCCGCGCAGTCTCTCGGGGTGCCTGAGAACCAGGTCCCCGGCTTCGCGGACCTGCTGGTCGCCCCGATGCTCGCCGACGGGCGGGTGACGGCCCGATGAGCCAGCGGTCCAGCAAGATCAGGATGCAGTCGAAGATCCCGTCGTCGGTCTACAAGGTCGCCGTCTTCGCGGTGGTCACCACCTTGATGATCGCGCTGCTCGGCAGCCTGATCGGCAACACCAGCCTGAAGTCGCAGCGCACCTTCTACGGGTTGTTCACCGATGCGACCGGCGTCTTCAAGGGGGACCGGGTGCGGGTCTCCGGGGTCGAGGTCGGCTCCGTCAAGGGCCTCAAGCTGATCAGCTCCGGCGGACACCAGGTCGCGCGGATCGAGTTCAGCGTCGACACCTCGGTCCCGGTCTTCTCCAACGCCATGCTCGAGCTGCGGTACGAGAACATCGTCGGTCAGCGCTACCTGAACATCGACGAGAAGCCGCAGACCGGCGGCGCGGCCCGGACCGGCATGACCTTCCCGATCACCCAGACGGCGCCGGCGCTGAACCTGACGGTGCTGTTCAACGGGTTCCAGCCGCTGTTCCGGGCGCTGAACCCGGCCCGGCTCAACGAGTTCAGCTTCGAGCTGGTGCGCGCGCTCCAGGGCGAGTCCGGTTCGCTCGCGAACCTGATGAGCAGCACCGCCCAGCTCACCAACACCATCGCCGACAAGGACTCGGTGATCGGCAGCGTGGTCGGCAACCTGAACACCGTCCTGCAGACCGTGGGGGTGCGCGACCAGAAGCTCACCGGCCTGATCGTCCAGTTCCGCAACCTGATGTCGGGTCTCGCCGACTCCAGCGAGGTGATCGGTGCGAGCCTGCCGTCCCTGGACCACCTGCTCAGCGCCACCTCGGGAACGATCGCGCAGATCCGGGCGCCCCTGAAGTCGAGCCTCGGCTCGCTCAACAGCGTCGCCGGCAGCCTGTACGACGACCGCCAGGTGCTCGACCACTCGCTCAAGACGCTCCCGTTCACCCTGCGCACCCTCGCCCGCACCGCCTCGTACGGATCCTGGTTCAACTTCTACGTCTGCGGCCTGCAGCTCAACCTGACCCTGCTCAACGGCACGGTGAACCTCGGCAACGTGGGCGCCGCCGCCGATGAGAAGGACACCGTCTGCGGAGGGGGTGTCGAATGAGCGCCACCGAACGCACTGACAGCCAGCACGTCCGGATCGCCGTGATCGGGATGGTCCTGATCGCGGTCGTCCTCGGGCTGGCCATCAACTTCCAGCGGCTGCCGCTGATCGGCAGCGGCACCGAGTACCGCGCCGACTTCACCGACGCCTCGGGGCTCGTCTCCGGCGAGGAGGTCCGGGTCGCCGGTATCAAGGTCGGCACCGTGACCAGCATCAAGCTCGCCACCGGCCGCGATCGCGCCCGCGCGATCGTGACCTTCACCGTCAAGGGCGTCGATCTCGGACGGTCGACGACCGCAGGGATCGAGGTCAAGACCCTGCTCGGTCAGCACTACCTCAGCGTGACTCCGTCCGGCGGCGGCAAGCTCGGCAAGGACGCGGTGATCCCGCTGGCCAGGACCACGACACCGGTCAACATCGTGCCGGCCTTCCAGCAGCTCACCACCGAGACGCAGCAGATCAACACCGGCGAGGTGGCGAAGGCGTTCGACGTGCTGGCCACCACGCTGTCGAAGACCGCACCGCAGATGACCCAGACGCTGCGCGGCCTGTCCCGGCTCTCGGAGTCGGTGACCGTGCGCGACGAGCAGATCCACGAGCTCTTCGAGCGCACCAGCCAGGTCTCCGGCGTCGTCGCGGACCGGGACAAGGACATCGCCCAGCTGCTCACCGACACCAACACGGTGCTTGCCGAGCTCGACCGACGTCGCGAGACGATCACCCACATCATCGACGGGACCGGAGCGTTGGCACGTCAGCTCAGCGGGTTGGTCAAGGACAACCGCGGCACCATCGGACCGGCCCTGCGCAAGCTGAACGGCGTGCTCGCGGTACTGCGCTCGAACCGTGCGAACCTCGACCAGACGATCCGGGTCGCCGCGGTCTACGGTCGCGAGTTCGTGAACGTCGGCGGCAGCGGGAACTTCTTCGACACCACGATCAAGGCGCCGCACGGCCTGGCCCTGTGCACGAACGGAGACGGGAACCTGCCGATCGGGCTCGGCGCCATCCTGAACCCGATCCTGTCGGCGCTGAACAAGTCCGTGAACAACAGCGACAAGCCGTGTCTCCCGGTCGGACCTGCGGCGGTGACTCCGTGAGCATCTTCGGGATCGTCCTCGGACCGCGCACGCGTGCCGTCCTGTCCGGCGCCGTCGTGCTGCTGCTGGTGCTGGCGGGCATCACGCTGGTGCGCAGCGGCGGCACCAAGGACCGCACCCTGACCGCGACCTTCGCCCGCACCACCAGCCTGTACGCCGGCGCGAAGGTCAAGGTGCTCGGCGTCCCGGTCGGCAAGGTCGACTCGATCAAGGTCGTCGGCACCAGCGTGCGGGTGAAGATCTCCTACAACGGCGACGTCGACCTGCCCACGAACGTGCACGCGCTGATCGTGCCGCCCTCGATCGTCGGCGACCGCTTCGTCCAGCTCGCGCCCGCCTACGAGTCCGGCGCCCGGTTGGCGGACAACGCGCACCTGGGGCTCGACCAGACCGGCGTGCCGGTCGAGCTCGACGACACCTACTCCGCACTCGACAAGTTCGCCGCCGGGCTCGGCCCGAACGGCGCCAACAAGGACGGTGCGCTGTCCCGGCTGGTCACCGCCACGGCCCAGAACATCACCGGGCACGGCGCCGCGTTCAACAACACCGTCCGCCAGCTCGCCGGGGCGATCAGCACCCTGGCCGGGAGCAGCGACGACATCAACTCCACCGTGACCAGCCTGTCGGCGCTCACCGGCACGCTCGCCGGCAAGGACACCGAGCTCCGGGCCCTGGTCACCAACCTGGCCCGGGTCGGCGCCCAGCTGAACGGTCAGCGCGACGACATCAGCACCTCGGTGGTCCAGCTCCAGCAGGCGCTCGGGCTGGTCAACACCTTCCTCAAGGACAACCGGGCCGCGATCAGGACCAGCATCCGGGGCACCACCGACGTGACCGCGGTGCTGGCACGCCGTACGAAAGAGCTGTCCCAGCTGCTCCAGCTCGCCCCGGTCGGTCTGACCAGCCTGGCGGACATCTACATCCCGACGAACTGGGATCCCAGCAAGCCCTGGTTGAGCAACTTCGCGGGCCGGACCGGTTCGGCGGACCTGCGCGGTGCCCTCACCGACGACCTCGACTCCCAGCTGGGCTTCACCCTGGAGGCCGTGTGCTCAGCGCTGCCGGCCGCCCAGCAGGTCAAGATCTCGGCCTTCTGCTCGACGCTGACGTCGCTCGGCGGCAACCTCGGTGCGCTGCTGAGCAAGGCGATCGAGCAGGGCGTCACGGCTCCGAAGGCCGGCGCCACCTCGCTCCGCTCGATGATGGTGGGGCCGCAATGACGGGGTTCGACAAGCTCTACCGACGGGGCGTTCCGGTCGTCCTGCTCGCTGTCGTCGCCGGCGGGTGCGCGTACAACGGTGCCAACAGCCTGCCGCTTCCCGGTGCCATCGGGGGCAAGAACACCTACGCCGTGACGGTGATCCTCCCCGACGCGACGAACCTGGTCGCCAAGGAGACCTGCCGCGCCAACGACACCATCGTGGGCAGCGTCGAGTCGGTGACCCTGGACAAGCAGCTGCGGGCACGGGTGGTCTGCCGGATCAAGGACTCCGTGCACCTGCCGGCCAACGTGGTCGCGTCGCTCAGCGAGACCAGCCTGCTCGGTGAGCGTTTCGTGGCACTGGACCCGGCGGCCGGTACCCAGCCCACCGGGACGCTGGCGCACGGCACCGTCCTGCCGACCAGCAGCACCCGGTCCGACCCGGACGTCGAGGTGGTCTTCGGGGCCCTCTCCCAGGTGCTCAACGGCGGCAGCCTGGGCAGCATCGAGACGATCACCCGCGAGCTCAACACGGCCTTCTCGGGATCTGACGTCGGCGGAACCATCAACGCGATCGACACGGTCGTCACCAAGTTCAACGACCACCGCGACGACATCACCCGGTCGCTGGTCTCGCTGGATGCCCTGACCTCCCGGTTGGCCCGTCAGAAGACGGTGATCGCCCAGGCGCTGGACTCGATCCCGGGCGGACTCCAGGTGCTGGACAACCAGCGCGCCCGTCTGGTCGCCACGCTGCAGAAGCTCTCGGACCTGTCGGACACGGCCGTTCCGCTGATCAACGCCACCCGGGTGAACACGGTCGCGGACCTGAAGCACCTGGCGCCGGTGCTCTCCCAGCTGAGCAAGGCCGGCGGTGAGCTCGCGCTCACCCTCGGCCGGATCGCGACCTTCCCGTTCCCGAGCAACGCGCTCTCGACGATCAAGGGCGACTACGCCGGCTTCTACGGCACCGTCGAGGTCGACGTCGACCTGCTCAACCACCTGCTCGGGCTGAACACCAAGCCGCCGCTCGGCGCCCTCAGCACGCCGACCACCAAGACGGGCGCTGCCAGCACGCCCAGCAACCCGATCGCCGGGGTCCTGGCGCCGATCACCGGTGGGCTCGGCAACCTGCTCAACTCGTTGCTCGGGGGCACGTCATGACGTCACGGTTGACCCGGATCCAGCTGGTGGTCTTCATGATCGTGACCATCCTCGCCGTCTCGTACGGCGCCGTGAATTACTTCCACATCGGCACGGTGTTCGCGCCGTCGTTCCAGGTCAAGGCGGAGTTCAAGACGTCCGGCGGCATCTACCAGCGCGCCGACGTCGACCTGCTCGGGACCAGGGTCGGCTCGGTGCGCAAGATCATCCCCGGGCCGGGAACCGGCACGACCGTGGTGCTCTCCCTGGATCACGGCGTCAAGATCCCGCGCGACGTGACCGCCGCGATCGGCGACAAGTCCGCGATCGGCGAGCAGTACGTCGAGCTGGAGCCGAGGACCGCCGGCGGACCGGTCCTCGCCAGCGGCGACGTGATCACGACGGCCAACACCTCCTCGCCGATCGACGTCTCCAAGCTGCTCGGTGACCTGGACTCGCTGGCCGGATCGATCCCGGCCAAGGACCTGAACACCGTGATGACCGAGCTCTCCACCGGCCTGAACGGCGTCGGCGGCACCCTGGGCCACCTCATCGACAACACCGACCGGCTGACCAAGGCCTCGCTGGGCAACGCCGACAACCTGGACACCCTGATCGACGAGGCCAGCACCGTGCTCGACACCCAGGTGGGCAAGGGCGACCAGACCGCGTCGTACCTGAAGTCGCTGGGCAGCCTCACCGCCCAGCTGCGCAGCATCGACGGCTCGTTCGACAGCCTGTTCGTCAACGGCATCCGGGCCGGTACCCAGGTGAGCAACCTGCTGGCCGACAACCAGGCCGCCCTGCCGGTGCTGCTGAACCAGCTGGTCTCGGTCACCACGGTGGGCGCCGACAACATCGCGGGCATCCGCAAGACCCTGGTGGTCTTCCCGTACGCGCTGGAGGTGGGCGCTACCGGTGTCCGCCGCTGCGGCTCCTACAACCCGAAGACCGGCCAGCCGATCCAGGCCACCTGCCGGTACGACGCCGAGGGCCGGCCGATCTACAGCGCCTACCTCTCGCTGCAGCTGCCGCTACCGCCGACCGCGCCGTACTACCCCTGCACCCAGGGCTACCAGGGCACCACGAAGTACACCCCGAACGGTCTGCCGCTCAAGGGCGGACCGAAGGAGACCCGGGACAGCCCGGTGAACTACAACGCGCAGTGCACCGCGAAGCCGAACGACCCGAACACGCCGCTGGTGCGCGGTGCCCAGAACGTGATCGGCCACACCACCGACTCGCCCCGTTCGGCCCCCGGCTACGGACTCGCGCTCTACGATCCCGTGTCGGGTGTCGTGGCCAGCCCGGACGGCTCGTACCGTGTGAACGGCTCCAGCAGCACGCCGCCGCCGACCGGGTCCGCCGGGCTCGGCTGGCTGATGAACAGTCCGATGGAGGACGCCGAATGACCGCAGGACGCACCTGGTTGGTCCTGGTCGTTCTCTCCACGTTCGCAGTGGCCGGGTGCTCGGTACCCGGCTTCTCCGGAGGTGGTGGCAACGGGGTCGATCCCGGCATGCTGGTCACGGCCCGCCAGGAGGCGACGAACTTCTTCAGCCTCGACTACCGGCACGCCGACGCCGACGTCGCCCGGGTGCTCGCCTCGGCGACCGGCACCTTCAAGAAGCAGTACGCGGCCCGGCGTACCGAGGTGGTCGACGGGGTCACCAGCAAGAAGCTGGTCGTGACCGCGACGATCCCGAAGGACGGTGCCGCCGTCGAATTCTTCGACAAGACCCGCGGTCAGGTGCTGGTCTCGGTGGACGCGACCACGTCGACCGGAACCACTGGCGCGAACGCCGGCACCAACTCGGTGGACCGCTACCGGACCCGGATCCTGCTGACCAAGGTCGGCGGCCACTGGCTGGTCTCCGGCCTGGACCAGGTCGGGTGATCGCGGTGAGGACTCGCGCCGTGCTCGTCGTCGTGGCCGCGATGCTGATCGGGGTCGCGGGCTGCGGGAAGTCCGCGGATGCTCCGAACATCACCCCGAAGCTCAACGCCGACGGCAGCTACCGGGTCGGCACCGTCGGTGACGCCGATGCGGTCTCGGCGGTGAAGGCGGCCACCAAGGCCCTCCCGGTCGCGCTCTCCTACGACTACCGCTCGCTCGACAAGACCGAGAAGTCCGCGACCGCGCTGATGACCTCGTCGTTCGCGAGCACCTTCACCAGGACGTTCGACGCCACCACCCGGTCGATGGCGATCCAGAAGCAGGCGATCACCAGTGCGCTGGTCCGGGGCGCCGGCATCATCGGGCCCGTGCACGACGGCCACGCCCTGGTGCTGATCTTCCTGGACCAGGTGCTCGTCTCCAGCAAGGACAAGAAAGCCAGCGATCCGCTCAACGTCAGCCAGAACCGGGTGCACGTGAGCATGGTCCAGGTGAAGGGAACGTGGAAGATCAGTGACATCGAACCTTTCTGAGCCTCTGTCGGGGACCGTCGTGGTCAGCTACCCGACGCTCGCCCGGTGGCGGACCCGTGCGCTCGAGGTCAGCGCCGGGGCCGGGAAGAACAGCCGACCTGTCTTCCTGCTGCTGCACGGGTTCGGTGACCACGCAGGTACCTGGTCCCCGGTGCTCGCGGACCTCGCCGTCGCGGGTTGCCACGCGGTCGCCCTCGACCTCCCCGGGTACGGCGAGGCCGAGCCTGCGGACTCCGGCCCCTCGCTGCCGCAGCTCGACAGCTTCGTCAACGCCGCTGTCGAGCACTGGACCATCGACGGGGTGGCCCCGATCGTCGTGGGCAACTCGCTCGGCGGCGTCCTGGCGATCCGCGCCGGCCAGGACCCGAACTCCGGTGTCTCCGGCGTCGTACCGGTTTCTCCGGCGGGGTACGGGCACGCCTGGTTCGTCGACCTCATGGAGCGGTTCCACCAGCTCAACCCGCTGCTGTTCGTCCCGGTCGTGCCGATGAGCGTCTTCCGGAGGCTCACCGCGGCCAGCTTCGCGTGGGCCGCCGCCGGAGGCGGGGCCCGGGTACTTCCCGGGATCGCGCGAGCCGCGGCCGCCCAGTTCCGGACCCGTGCGGATGTGAAGCGGGTGCTCGGTAGCGCTCCCGATCTGCTCCAGGAGATCCGTGCCGTGGTCGGGACCCCGATCACCGTGCCCTGCCTGATCATCTGGGGCGGCCACGACCGGCTGACCCTGGTCTCGGGTGCTGCGGTCCTCCAGGAGCTCGCGCCGAACGCCGAGCTCGTCGTCCTCGAGGACTGCGGGCACTGCTCCCAGGTCACCCGCCCCGACCTGGTGGCTGCCCACCTGGTCAGGTTCGCGCACTCGCTGGTTTCCTCGGTCGCTTAGGGAGATCCGCCCCGAAAACGTCCGCTGCCCGGGGCGGGGTGAGGCGAACTTGCGTCTTAATGTGTACTATCTCTATAGTTTTAGTTGAGACGCCGGATTCACCGGTACCAGGAGCAGGCAGGAGGGTCCGGATGTTGTTGGGATTGACCAGCCGCCGCCATGTGGACCTGTGTCGCGTCTCCGCCGGCGTGTGTCGCTGACCCGTCGCTGAGCCCGTCGCTGGCACCGTCCGTGCCTCCTTCCCACCGAGAAAGACTTTCGGTGGTGGCGTGCCCGCGTGCGCTGTTCGCCCATCATCCACGCTTCGAAGCGTGTCTACAGAGAGTCCTCACATGATCACCCGAACGTCCTACCGTGTCCGTCTCGCAGCGGCCGGTGCCATCTCGCTCGCCTCCCTGACGTCGCTGACCGCGTGCGGTGCCGGCCAGAGCGGCGAGACGACGACGGTCCGCTACCAGTCCTACTCGGGCAACGTCGACGTGGTCCAGCTTGCCGACGCTCTCGGGTACCTCAAGGGCCTCAAGCTGAACAAGGTCGGTGACGTGACCGGCGGGCCGCAGAGCCTCCAGGCGCTGGTCAGCCACCAGGTCGACATCAGCACGAGCGCGTTCTTCGGCGCGATCGCGCAGGTCGTCGCCACCGGCGCCCCGATCAAGGCCGTGGTCTCGACGTACGGGTCCAACGCCAAGACGAGCTCGTCGCTCGTGACTCTCCAAGGTTCGCCGATCACGACTGCCAAGGACCTGATCGGCAAGAAGGTCGCGGTCAACACGCTGGGCGCCAACTCCGAGGCCGTCCTCGACGTGTGGCTCCAGAAGAGCGGCCTGACCGCGGACCAGATCAAGCAGGTGACACTCGTGCCGCTCCCGCCGCTGAACATGTTCGAGGCGCTGCAGCAGCACCAGGTCGACGTGGCTTCGGTCGCCAGCGGCCAGCTGCGCGAGGCCGCATCGACGGGACTGAAGCTCCAGACCCTGGTCAAGGACACTGACGTGATCGGTCCCTACAACGGCGGCGGCGCGTCGCTCAGGGACGACTTCCTCAAGCAGGACCCGAAGACTTCGCGCGAGCTCGTGACGGGCATCGCCAAGGCGGTGGCCTACATCGAGAGCCATGACCGCGCGACGGTCCTGAAGGTCTACGACGCCTGGCTGAACCACCACGGCTACGGCAGCTACGTGAAGGCCGTGGACCAGAACTGGTCCGGCACCACCGGGGTAGCCACGCCGACCACGGCAGCCATCGGCTCCCAGGACTTCTCGATCTGGCTCGACTGGCTGAAGGGTCGCGGCACGGTGAAGGACAGCCTCAAGGACAACGAGATCTACACCAACCAGTACAACGACCTGGCGAAGGGCTGAGCGATGAGTGCACAGATCGATCTCCACGACGTGGGGCAGGTGTTCCAGGTTCGCGGCGACGACGACAACCGCAAGCGGGACTTCGTCGCACTGGATCATGCGAACCTCACGGTGCGTGCCGGCGAGTTCGTGACGCTGGTGGGGCCGTCGGGTTGTGGCAAGTCCACGGTGCTCGACCTGATCGCTGGGCTCACCACACCGACGTCGGGGACGGTCAGCGTCGACGGACGACCCGTGACAGGTCCGGGTCCGGACCGGAGCATCGTGTTCCAGCAGTACACGCTGCTGCCGTGGCGCACCGCCCAGGCCAACATCGAGTTCGCGCTCGAGGCGGTGGGTGGCTGGAGCAAGGCCGAGCGGGTGGAGCGTGCCCGGGAGTACCTCGAGCTGGTCGGCCTCACCGAGTTCGCGAACCGCTATCCGCACGAGCTCTCCGGAGGCATGAAGCAGCGAGTGGCGATAGCACGTTCGCTGTCCTACGAGCCGGGGGTGCTGCTGATGGACGAGCCGTTCGGTGCGTTGGATGCGCAGACGCGTGAGCGCCTCCAGGAGGAGCTGATCGACATCTGGCGGCGAACCGGTACCACCGTCGTGTTCATCACCCACGACATCGAGGAAGCTGTGTTCCTCGGCGAACGGGTCGCGGTGATGAGCAGCCGTCCCGGAACGATCCGCACCGTCGTGGACGTCCGGCTCGATCGCTCGGGGGACGCCGAGGAAGACATCCGTGGCACCCGTGATTTCGCGGCGTACCGGCACGAGATCTGGACGCTGTTGCGCGAGCAGCAGCAGTCGGCTCCGCGACCTGTCAAGGTGGAGGTGGCTTCCGTTGCCTAGCCTGCTGGAGGAGCGCACCGAGCCAGGGCTGAACCCGCGGCAGCAGGCGTCGGCGCGTGCCACGCACGTGCCGTCGTACGTCACCCGCCTCGGCAGGGTCGGTCGCGGTGTTCTCGGCGTCGTCATCCTGGCGTTGGTCTGGGAGTTCGTGCCGCGCCTCGGCTTGGTCAACCCCTACTTCCTGCCTCCGCTGCACACCGTGCTCGACGCCTGGTGGGACCTGGCCAAGAGCGGCGAGCTCGAGCGGAACCTGCGCGCCAGTGCCGTGCGTTCGGGGATCGGGTTCGGCATCGCGATCGCGACCGCCATCCCGACCGGGGTGGTGATCGCCTGGTACCGCCCCGTTCGCGAGGTACTGACCCCGCCCCTGGAGGTGTTCAGGAACACGGCCGCACTGGCGTTGCTGCCGGTGTTCACACTGATCCTCGGCATCGGTGAGAACTCGAAGATCGCGATCATCATCTATGCCTGCTTCTTCCCGATCCTGCTGAGCACCATCACCGGCGTGACCACGGTGGACCCGCAGCTGCTGCGGTCGGCGAAGGTGCTCGGCCTGAGTCCGGCGGCAACGTTCCGCAAGGTGGTGTTCCCGGCAGCCGTGCCCACGATCTTCACCGGCATCCGGATCTCCGGCGCCGCGGCCATCCTCGTGCTCATCGCCGCCGAGCTGGTCGGCGCGACGGCCGGTCTCGGATTCCTCATCAACTACACCGAGCAGAACTTCCTCATCCCGCAGATGTACGCCGCGATCCTCACCACGACCCTGCTGGGGCTGGCCGTCAGCTACGGCCTGGTCCTGCTCGAACGCCGGTTCTCGCGCTGGCGTCCCGCCTGATCGACAACCCCACCAAGGAGAAATCTCATGACCCAGCAGTCTCGGAAGCTCAGCCTCAACGCGTTCTTGCACGACACCGGCCACCACGAAGCGTCCTGGCGTCATCCGGAGTCCTCGGCCGAGCGCGCGCACGACATCAACTTCTACACCGAGCTCGCCCAGAAGGCCGAGGAGGCCAAGCTCGACGGCATCTTCTTCGCCGATTCACCGGGCCTCTGGTCCGCGACGGCGTACCGTCCTGCCGGGCACCTCGAACCGATCACGCGACTGTCCGCTATTGCCGCCAAGACCTCGAAGATCGGTCTCATCGCGACGGCTTCGACGACCTTCTACGAGCCCTACAACCTGGCGCGGCTGTTCTCCTCCCTCGACATCCTCTCGGGCGGGCGCGCCGGCTGGAACATCGTGACCACGCAGTCCGACGTGGTGGCTCGCAACTTCAGTCTCAAGGCGATCCCGTCTCCTGAGGAGAGGTACGCGCGAGCACAGGAGTTCCTCGATGTCGTCACCAAGCTGTGGGACAGCTGGGAGGACGACGCGATCGTGGTGGACCGTGAGAGCGGTCGCTACTTCGACGTCGACAAGGTGCACAACATCAACCACGTCGGCCGGCACTACCAGGTCGAGGGTGCGCTGGCTGCTCCCCGCAGCCCCCAGGGCCGTCCGGTCTACGTCCAGGCCGGGTCGTCGAACGAGGGCAGGGCGTTCGCCGCGCGCAATGCTGAGGCGATCTTCACCGCGCACCAGACGATCGGGGATGCGCAGGCGTTCTACGCCGACATCAAGAGCCGCGCGGTGAAGCTGGGTCGCAACCCCGATCACGTCAAGGTGCTTCCGGGCATCAGCGCGTTCCTGGGCGACACCGAGAACGAGGCAAGGGAGCTCGAGGAGTACGTGAACTCGCTGACCGTGCCGGCCTACGGGATCGCCCAGCTCGAACAGCTCAGCGGTACGTCGATCTCGCACCTCAAGCTGGACGAGGATGTCCCGCCCGACGCCTTCGGTCTCGCCGGTAACGTGCTCGACAACAACCGTTCGCGCCTCCAGGTGGTGGCCAACATCGTCGAGCGGGAGCGTCCGACGCTGCGTCAGCTGCTGCACCGCCTGGCTGGCGGTCGCGGCCACAACGTGGTTGCCGGCACGCCGACCCAGGTGGCCGACATCATCACCGAATGGTTCAACACCGGCGCGGCAGACGGCTTCAACGTCATGCCGCCGCTGTACCCGCAGCTGCTCGACGCCTTCACGGCGAAGGTGGTGCCGCTGCTGCAGGAGCGCGGCATCTTCCGTGAGGACTACACCGGATCGACCTTGCGCGAGCACTACGGGCTCCCTCGCCCCGAGTCCATCTACGCGGGGCCCGCGCGTGCTTCGGCCGGAGCGTGAAAGGGCGGTGAGCTCAGTGCCTCGGAGCCCGATCAGGTCGACGCCACGGTGCCGGGTCGCGGCATGACCGGACTCGTCACCAACCAGGACCTCGATCCGGTCGAGCTGCGCCGGGCGTTCGGCATCTTCCCCAGCGGGGTCGTCGCGGTGGCGGCCCAGGTCGACGAGGTACTCGTGGGACTGGCCGCGAGCTCGTTCACGAGCGTGAGCATCGACCCGCCGCTGGTGTCGTTCTCGATCGCGCGGACCTCGAAGACCTGGCCCGACCTGCGTCGCTCGTCCCACGTGGGCGTGACCGTTCTGGCGGCGACCCAGCACGCGGAGTGCCGGCAGCTGGCCGGTGAGCCGGAGCGCCGCTTCGACGGCGTACCGATCCGGGTCAGCGACGACGGCGCGGTCACCCTCGACGATGGTCTGGCCCGGTTCGACTGCACGATCCACTCCGAGGTCGAGGCCGGCGACCACGTGGTCGTGTTCCTCGAGCTGCACGCCGTGGACCAGAGCGATACCAGCAGTCCGCTGGTGTTCCACCGCAGCGTGTTCAGCCAGCTCGCCGTCTAGCCGACCGGGCCCATCCGGCGCTTTCCGCGACCGGCCAGCGCGCGCAGCATCCGGTGCACGACCGTGCTGCGCGTCTTCGAGTACGGGTACCACATCAGCTCGTTCTTCGGCGCGACCTTCGGGGTGGTGATCGCCTTGGCACGGCAGTACTTCCGGATCGCGGCCTGAGCACCGAAGCGGCTGCCGATCCCGGACTCCTTCCAGCCGCCGTGCGGCAGCGTGAAGGAGAAGAGGTTGGCGAGCACGTCGTTCACGTTGACGGCGCCGGCGTCCAGCCGTGCGGCGATCGCCAGGGCCCGGTCCTCGTCCTGGCTCCAGACCGAGGCCGAGAGCCCGTACGCCGAGTCGTTGGCGAGCCGGACGGCCTCGTCGGCGTCGGCGACCTTCATCACCGGGATCGTCGGACCGAAGGTCTCCTCGCGCATGCAGGACATGGTGTGGTCGACGTCGACCAGGACGGTCGGCTCGAACGCGGTGCCGCCGGGGACCCGGCGACCACCGGTGAGCACGCGTGCGCCACCAGCGACGGCCTCGTTGACGTGCCGCTCGACGATGTCGACCTGCGCGGCCGTGGCCATCGAGCCGACATCGGTGCTGCCCAGCGGCCCCGGCCCCTGGCGCAGGGTGGCGACCTTGGCGGCCAGCCGGGTGACGAAGTCGGCGTACACCGGGGCCTCGACGTAGACCCGCTCCACCGAGACGCAGACCT
The DNA here is from genome assembly GCA_025965315.1 of Marmoricola sp. Taxonomy (GTDB): domain Bacteria; phylum Actinomycetota; class Actinomycetes; order Propionibacteriales; family Nocardioidaceae; genus Marmoricola. The sequence goes on along the minus strand of JAOPXD010000176.1, from coordinate 35,863 downwards.
GGCCGGAGTTGAACAGGCCGCCCCAGGCGGCTGCGTTGACGGCCCGCTCGATGTCGGCGTCGGCCAGCACGATCATCGGGTCCTTGCCGCCGAGCTCGAGGCTGCAGCCGATCAGCCGCTCGGCAGCCCGGACGGCGATCCGGCGGCCGGTGGCGGTCGAGCCGGTGAACTGGATGTAGTCGACGACGTCGACCAGTGCTGCTCCGGTGCTGCCGGCGCCGGTGATCGCTGCGAACACGTCCGGTGCACCGATCTCGCGCCAGCCCTCGAGCGCCGCGACCAGCGAGAGCGGGGTGACCTCGGACGGCTTGACCAGGACCGCACAGCCTGCCGCGAGCGCCGGGGTGACATCCATGAACGGCCCGGTGATCGGGAAGTTCCACGGGGTGATCACGCCGACCAGCTGGTGCGGCTGGTAGGTGACGCTGAGCCGCTTCGCGGCGCTCATCAGGCTGTGCGGCTTGCGCTGCTCGGTGGCGAGCGCGGAGCCGGCGATCTTCGAGAAGTAGTTGATCAGGTCAGCCGCCATCCCGACCTCCATCGCCGCCTCGTGCCGGACCTTGCCGGTCTCGAGCTGGAGCAGGTCGGTGAGCTCGGATGCGTGGTCGAGCAGCCAGTCCCGGTACGCCGCGAAGAACGGCGCCCGTCCGGTGGCGCCGAGCTCGTGCCAACCGGTCTGCGCAGCCCGGAGCTGGGCGGCGCGGGCCGCGACGGCGTCGGCCTCCATCACCGGGATCGTGCCGGCGATCCGGCCGTCGGCGGGGGAGAGGACTTCGAGGACCTGGGTCTGCGTCATGGGTCGAGTCTGCTCCTGCGCCGGGCGCTGCGGCTTGTTCTGGCCGCACGGGGTGTCCGGAGCGGCGTTGTTCGATCCGTCCAATTGGCTGGACGGCACTGCGATGATGACGCCCGTGAGCACCCGCCGGAACGCACCCTTCGGGTCGGCCCTGCTCGGACCCGCCACCCAGTCGCCGAAACGCCTCCGGGTGCGGCTGCAGCTGCTGCTGACCACGATGCTGGTGGTCACGCACCTGATCGGTGCGGGCGTGGTCTTCGTGATCACCGCGTTGGTGCTGCCGACCAAGGCGCTCAACCACGCGAGCGTCGTCAGCCTGGCGATCAGCGTTCCGACGTACGTCGGCGTGGCCGTCCTGGTCGGCGGCTTCTGGGGAACGATCACCAGCCTGCGCGGGCTCCGCTGGGCACTCGAGGGTCGCACCCCGACCTCCCGGGAACGTCGTACGGCGCTGCGGACACCGATCCGGTTGACCATGATCCAGGGCGGCCTCTGGTTCGGCGCCGTCGTGGTCTTCAGCGTCGAGGCACTTGTCGTGCAGCCCGACCGGGTGCTGGGCACCGCGTTCTCGATCCTGATCAGCGGCCTGGTGGTCAGCACGATCGCGTTCCTGGAGACCGAGTTCGCCCTGAGGCCGATCGCCGCGCAGGCACTGACCGGACACTCCCGGCGCCGACGCGGGATGACCGGGGTCCAGGCCAGGATGCTGCTGTTCTGGGGGATCGGTACCGCGGCACCGGTCGTCGGGATGGCGACCACCACGATCGTGGCACTGACCAGCAATGACATGTCGAAGGACCGGCTCGCCATCATCGGCTTGGTGCTCTCGGGGGTGGTGCTGGTCTTCGGGCTGCTGGTCACTGTCCTGAACGCCCGGTCCGTGGTCGCGCCGATCGCCTCGGTGCGCTACGCGCTGGACCGGGTGCGCAAGGGTGACCTCGACGCCGAGGTGACGGTGTTCGACGGCACCGAGCTGGGCCTGCTCCAGGCCGGCTTCAACGACATGGCGACCGGGCTCCGCGAGCGCGAGGCGATCAGGGACCTGTTCGGGCGGCACGTCGGCAAGGAGGTCGCCGCAGCCGCCTCGGCCGGCGGGATCGCGCTCGGTGGCGAGACCCGGGTGGTCTCGGTGCTGTTCATCGACCTGATCGGCTCGACGGCGTACGCGACCGAGAGGTCACCGGCCGAGGTCGTCGAGACCCTGAACCGGTTCCTCGGCGTGGTCGTCGAGGAGGTCGATGCCCAGGGCGGGTTCGTGAACAAGTTCATGGGCGACGCGGCACTCGCGATCTTCGGCGCTCCGGTCGAGCAGCCGGACCATGCCGGAGCCGCGCTGCGGACTGCCCGCCGGATCGCGGCCCGGCTGTCCGAGGAGGTCACCACGATCCAGGCAGGGATCGGGGTGTCGACCGGAGAAGCCGTCGCCGGCAACATCGGCGAGGAGTCCCGCTTCGAGTACACGGTGATCGGCGACTCGGTGAACTCCGCAGCCCGGCTCTGCGACCTGTCGAAGTCCGTCCCCGGACACGTCCTGGTCGCGGCAGCATCGGTGGAGCGGGCCGGCTCCGACGAGGCCCGGTTCTGGGTGCCGGAGGGCGAGCACGTCCTGCGCGGTCGATCGGTCGCGACGGCAACGGCACGACTGTCCACCCCGTGACGCCACGCTCCCGTCTCGGCCTGCTGCAGGTCTGCGCCGCCGGGGTCCTCTGGGGCACCGGCGGGCTCGTCGTGACCGTGCTGAACAACCGCGACGGCCTCGGCGCGATGACGGTGAGCGCGGCCCGGATGGCGATCGCCGCGATCGCACTGGTCCTGTTCGCCGCCGTGACCAGCCGGCTCGGGGACACCTGGACCACGTTCCGCGACCAGCCGCTGACCGTCGCCCTGGTCGGTGTCGGGATCGCGACGTACCAGGGCCTCTACTTCGTCTCGGTGCTGATGGTCGGCGTGAGCGTGGCGACCGTGGTCGCGCTCGGCCTGGCCCCCGTGCTGGTCGCTGCCTGGGAGCACCTGCGCGCGCGGACCAGGCCCTCGTGGCGTGAGGTCGGCGTGCTCGCTGCCGCGCTCGTCGGGCTGGTGCTGATCAGTGCGACCGCCGGGAGCGACTCGTCCGCGCCGGGGGACAGGCCGGTGCTGGGCCTGGTCCTGGCGGTGGCTGCTGGGCTCACCTACGGCGCCACCACCGTGCTCGGTCACGGACTGGCCCAGCACGTCGAACCCATCTCGTTGACCACCGGTGCCACCGCGGTCGGCGCTGTGGTGCTGGCCCCGTTCTTCGCCGTGGCCGCCCTGTCCGGTGACCCCGTCCTTCCGGCCAGCCCGGTGTCGCTGGGTCTGCTGGTCTACCTGGGCGTGGCCACGATGGCGCTGTCCTACGGGCTCCTGTACGCCGGGTTGCGCACCACCTCGGGTTCGGCCGCAACCGTCGCCACCCTGGTGGAGCCGCTGTCCGCGGCCGTCCTCGCGACGGTGTTCCTCGACGAACGACTTCCCTGGACAGGCGTCGCGGGCGGCGTGCTGATCCTGGCTGCGGTGGCGGCCCTGGGCCGCAACCAGGAACCGCCGGCGCTCCCGGTGCCGGCCTGACGAGACCATCGCAGACGGTGCAGCTGGTTCACCGCATCGTTCATACTGGCGAGATGTTGCGGAACAGCGCCGCGTTCAGCGGCTTCACCGTCGACGACATCGTCGCCGCCAAAGCGTTCTACGCCGACGCCCTCGGCCTCGACGTCACCGAGGACCACGGCATGCTCACCCTGCTCCTCGGGGGCGACCGTCCGACCCTCGTCTACGCCAAGGCCGACCACGTGCCCGCGACGTACACGATCTTGAACTTTCCGGTCGACGACATCGACGTCGCTGTCGACGAGCTGGCCGCTCGCGGGGTCGAGTTCGCGCGCTACGACGGCCTGCCGCAGGACGACAAGGGCGTGCTGCGCGGGCTCGAGCACGACCGCGGCCCGAACATCGCCTGGTTCACCGATCCCGCCGGCAACATCTTCTCGGTGCTGCAGCAGAGCTGATCAGGCGTCGAGCCGACGTAGTGCCTGGGTGACCAGCACCAGCTCGCCGAGCTCGTCGGAAGCATCGACGTCGATGAGCGCCTCGATGATCCAGTCGTGGTCGCCGGCCGGGTCGTGGAGGGTCTGCACGACCCGCCAGGACCGACCCGTCCGCTCGACCCGCAGCAGGTCCGGTCCACGGGCGTCGCCGTCGAGGAGGACCTCGTCGTGATCGGCGTAGTAGGCCTCGATCGCCTCGTCCCAGGCCGATCGGGTCATCACCACCTCGCCGGGGGGATCGGTCCGGTCCGCGGCATCGCGTTCGAGGAGCATCAGGCCGTCGAGGTTGTCGCGGGCCACCAGCTCGACGCGGCGGAACATCGTGTTCCGGATCATCACCGCGAACGCCCGTTCCTGCTTCGAGATCGGTCGCGGGTTGGTCGGCGGTTGCTGCTGTGCCGGGTCCTGGGCGAGCTCGAGGGCGTGCCGGTGAACGGCGTCGGGATCGGTGAGCGACTCCCACTCGTCGAGCAGCGAGGAGTCGGTCTGCCGGACGGTCTCACCCAGCCACTCGACCAGGTCCTCGAGCTCAGGAGGACGGTGTGCGTCCGGGACGGTCTGGCGCAGGGTGCGGTAGGCGTCGCTCAGGTAGCGCAGCACCAGGCCCTCGGACCGGGCCAGCTGGTAGCGCGAGACGAAGTCGGTGAAGCTCATGCCCTGGGAGTACATCTCCCGGACGATCGACTTCGGCGAGAGGGCGTCCTCGGGCAGCCACGGGTGGCGCTCGCGGTAGATCGCGTACGTCGCCTCCAGCAGCTCGCGCAGCGGCATCGGCCAGGTGATCTCGTCGAGCAGCACCATCCGTTCCTCGTACTCGATCCCGTCGGCCTTCATCTCGGCGACCGCCAGGCCCCGCGCGATGTACTGCTGCTGGGAAAGGATCTGCCGCGGGCCCTCGAGCACGGACTCGACCACGGAGACCAGGTCGAGCGCGTAGTCCTCCGACTCGGGATCCACGACGTCGAACGCCGCGAGCGCGAAGTGCGCCAGCGGCTGGTTCAGCGCGAAGTCGACCGGCAGGTCGACCGTGAGCACGTAGCGACGGCCGTGCTCGTCGAGCTCGTCGAGCCGGGTCAGCACGCCGGAGTGCACCAGGCTGCGTGCCAGCCGGAGTGCCCGCCTGGCAAGGACCAGCTGCTTGCTGCGGCCTTCGTGGTTGTCCATCAGCAGCCGGCGCAGCACCGGGAAGGCGTCCTCCTCGCGGGCGACGACGTTGATCAGCATCGCGTTGTCGACCTTCATCCGCGACGTCAGCTGCTCGGGCGGCCTCGCCACCAGCTTGTCGAACGTCTCCTCGGACCAGACGACCTCGCCCTCCGGCGGCTTCTTGCGTCGTACGCTCTTCTGCTTCTGGGGGTTGTCGGCGAACTTCGCCAGCGCCTTGGCGTTGTCGATCACGTGCTCGGGGGCCTGGACCACGACGTACCCCGAGGTGTCGAAGCCCGGACGGCCGGCGCGACCGGCGATCTGCAGGAACTCGCGCGAGCGCAGGATCCGCTGCCGGGTCCCGTCGAACTTCGCGAGTCCGGTGAACAGCACGGTCCGGATCGGGACGTTGATGCCGACGCCGAGGGTGTCGGTCCCGCAGATGACGACGAGCAGGCCGGACTGGGCGAGCTGCTCCACGAGCCGGCGGTAGCGAGGCAGCATCCCGGCGTGGTGCACGCCGATGCCGCGCCGGACCAGCTTCTGCAGCGTCTTGCCGAAGCCGGCGCCGAAGCGGAACCCGACCAGGCGTTCGGCGATCGCGTCGCGAGCCTCCCGGGTGGGCTGGATGCCCTTGGACCCCAGCAGCGTGGTGGCGTGCTCGACCGCGGCCATCTGGGTGAAGTGCACGACGTACACCGGCGCCTGGTGGGTCTCGACGAGCTCGGTGAGGGTGTCGGCGAGGTGGGTCATCGCCCAGGAGAAGGCCAGCGGCACCGGCCGCTCGGCGTTGTCGATGACCGCCGTCTCCCGGCCGTTGCGCAGGCTCAGGTCCGCGGCCAGCTCGCTGATGTCCCCGAGCGTGGCCGACATCAGCAGGAACTGGGCCCGGGTCAGCTCGAGCAGTGGTACCTGCCACGCCCACCCACGATCGGGCTCGGTGTAGAAGTGGAACTCGTCCATCACGACGAGGCCGACGTCGGCGCCCGACCCTTCGCGCAGGGCGATGTTCGCCAGCACCTCGGCGGTGCAGCAGATGATCGGTGCGTCCGGGTTCACCGACGCGTCACCGGTCAGCATGCCGACGTTGGCTGCTCCGAAGATCTCGCAGAGCGCGAAGAACTTCTCGCTGACCAGGGCCTTGATCGGAGCCGTGTAGAAGCTGACCCGGTCGCCGGCCAGGGCCGAGGCGTGCGCGGCTACCGCGACCAGCGACTTCCCCGAGCCGGTCGGCGTGGCCAGCACGACGTTGCTGCCCCCGAGCAGCTCGATGATCGCCTCGTCCTGGTGCGGGTACAGGCTCAGGCCCTGCCCGTCGACCCAGGTCGTCAGTGCCTCGTAGACGGCGTCCGGGTCATCGGTCCGGGGAACCCAGTCCGCCCCGTCTGACTGCACCTGTGGCCTCCTGGCCTTCCCGGCGGCTACGCCGTGTCGATGTGCCTGCCCGGCATGGGTCCGGACAGGGATCCCCGCCAACGCGGCGCAAGGAACGGGTTCGAGAAGTACTGGGTCTCGTGGGTGACCCGCTGGTCGACGAACTCCATGATGGACACGGAGTACGTCGGTACGCCGTCGTAGGTTATCTCGCACTCGCTGACCCACAGGTCGCCGTCGCCGGTGATGCGCAGAACGGCGAAGTGTCGATCGGCGGGATGCCCGCCGCGCTGCGTCGCGATCGTCTCCCGGCCCTGGAACCGTTCGCCCGACTGCGGATAGTCGAGGGTCGCGTCCACGGCGTAGATCGCGTGCTCGGTCTCGGTGTCGCCGGCTTCGGAGGCTCGCCAGTGCTCCTCGATCGCTGCTCGGGTCGCGTCCATGCCGGTTCTCGCTGACTCTGACTGCTCAGTGCTGCCCGGAACACCGTTCGGCGGTGAGGTTCTGCTGCGCCCAGGCGGACAGCTCCTGCAGGGCCGGCGAGATCGCCTGGCCGCTCTCGGTGAGGGTGTAGAGCACCGACAGCGGCGGGCCCTCCTCGACGGTGCGCGCGACCAGGCCGGCGCGGCCGAGCTCGCCGAGGCGGTCCGACAGCATCGAGTCGCTGATGCCGAGCGTGCGCTTGAGCTCGGCGAAGCCGGCGGGGCCCTCGATCAAGGTTCCGAGCAGAACGCCGTTCCAGCGCTTGCCGAGGAACGCGAAGGCGCGTGACAGCGCCACGTCGCACGCCCGGGGCTCGGGCGTCCCCTGGGATTCGGCGACGCTCGTGCCGGGCATGGTGGTCATGTGATGAATCCTACTCTGCTTCGGACTTGACTGTAACTTCTATTTTAGGAGTAACATCGAGTCTCCAAGGAACTTCCGATTTTGAGGATGATCATGACGACGACCACCACCACCCTGGACACGCTCGACGACGCTGCGCGGAGCCTGCTCTTCACCGAGGCCCGGACCGCGAACACGTTCAGCGACATCCCGGTCTCCGACGACGAGCTCCGCGGGATCTGGGACCTCGCGCGCTGGTCGCCCTCGTTGGCCAACAGCCAGCCGCTGCGGGTGCTGTTCGTCCGTACCCAGGAAGGCCGCGAGCGCCTGGTCACCCACATGTCCGAGGGCAACCAGGCCAAGACCCTCACGGCACCGGCCGTCGCGGTGCTCGCCTACGACGCCGAGTTCCACGAGCACTTCCCGACCGTCTTCCCCGAGCGCGGCCAGATGTACCGCGACAACTTCGCCGGTATGCCGGCCGAAGCCCTCGAGGGCCTGGCGAAGTACAGCGCCGCGATCCAGACGGGCGTCTTCCTGCTCGCCGTCCGCGCGCACGGACTGGCGGCCGGCCCGATGGGCGGCTTCGACGGTCCCGCCATCGACGCCGAGTTCTTCCCCGGCACCACCTGGCGCACCCACCTGGTCGTCAACATCGGGCACCCCGGGGTCGACCCGTGGTTCGACCGGCTCCCGCGCATCGCCGCGGACGACGCCGTCTCCTGGGCCTGAGCACCCACGTCCGCGCTAGCGCCGGCAGTGAGCCCGAGGAGGATCGATGAATGACTTCAACGCCCAGGTGATCGAGGAGTTCCGCACCAACGAGGGCCGGGTCTCCGGTCCGTTCGAGGGTGCTCCGATGGTGCTCGTGCACCATGTCGGCCGACGTACCGGGGAGCCGCACGTGAGCCCGATGATGTACCTCCCCGGAGACGACGGCGTGATCCACGTGTTCGCCTCCAAGGGCGGCGCCCCGACCAACCCGGACTGGTACTACAACCTCGTCGCGGCCGACGCCACCGAGGTGGAGGTCGGTACCGAGAGGTACCCGGTCGAAGTCACCGAGGAGACCGGCGACGACCGTGACCGGGTCTACGCCGAGCAGGCCAGCCGCTACCCCGGTTTCGCGGAGTACGCCGAGAAGACCGCCGGGATCCGCGTGATCCCGGTGCTGCGTCTGACCCGCACCAGCTGAGCTAGGGCTGGGGCCGTACCTGGGCGTGGGGGCGCTCGGGGAGCATCAGTGCGAGGGGCGAAGAAACCGAGCACGGCCAGGGCCAGGTAGAGGCCGCCGACGTCGCGGATCAGGTGGTCGTTGTACGGCCCGTTCATGGAGGTCCAGTGGTGGCCGAAGCCGGGGAACGAGTCGTAGAAGGACCGCGGATCGACGCTGCCCAGCCGCCGACGAAGATGTCGGACAGGGTCAGGACCACAACCCGGTGATCCGGGTCCGGGAGATCACGCCCGTACTGATTTCCGGGCTGATTTCCGGGCTGATTTCTGGGCTGATTTCTGGGCTGATTTCCGGGCTGATTTCCGGGCTGGTCACTGTCCAGCCAGCCACTCGTCGTAGGTCTGGGTGCCGACGGTGCCCGGGTCCGCCGGGACCAGGCCACCGCTGCGCATCTTCTTGCCCGTCTTGCCGAGCAGCCGCGCCTTGATCACCCGTTGTCGCGACCCGCGCTTGCGGAGCAGCTGTTTGGTCATCTCCGGAACCGATTCCTCGCGAGGTCCGCGGACCTCGGCGGCCACTCCTTGCGGGACGCCGATCGCGATCCCGGTCAGCACCGCGGCGACCTCCTCGGCCGCGATCGGAGCCGAGCGCATCTGGGGCACGACCACGAAGGGACCGTAGCTGGAGCGCTCGATCATCTGGGCCGCGAACTCGTGGAACTGGGTAGCGCGCACGATCGTCCAGGGCACCTTGCCGTCCTTGACCAGCTCCTCCTGGGCGAGCTTGCCGACGTAGTAGCCGAACGGGATGTCGTCGACGCCCACGATCGAGAGCAGCACGTGGTGGCGCACCCCCGCGGCGTACCCGGCCCGGAGCAGGTGGCCGGTGGTGGTGGTGAAGAAGTCGGTGGCTTCCTTCGCGGAGATGGTCGCCGTGCTGGTCACGTCGACGACGGCTTCGACGCCGTCGAGGAGCTCCTCTAGTCCGTCGCCCGTCAGGAGGTCGACACCGCTCGCGCGAGCCAGGACGACCGGTTCGTGCCCGCGCGCCCGGAGCTGGTCGACGATGATCGCTCCGATCATCCCGGTCCCGCCTGCGACTGCGATTCTCATGGGGCCAGTCTGTCGTACTCCTCGAGGGCATCGGGAAGGTACGACGCCAGCACCTCGACGTCTGCGAGCAGGTCGGGGCAGGCCATCAGGGTGACGTTCATCCGCTCGAGGTAGGACCAGGTGACGACACCGAGAGCGTTGCCCTGGAGCAGGGGACCGGTGCTGCGCAGCTCGCTGATCCGGATCGGCCCGATCGTCTGCGGCTCCCTCGGTCCTGGGGTGTTCGAGACCTGGAGGTTGAACGGCGAGGGAAGCAGGTCCGGCATCCGCAACCGGGCCTGCGCCCGGATGGCCAGCGAGATCGGGCCGCCCGGGACGACCTGGAACCAGTCCCGGAGCATCCCGGGGCCGCGGAGCCGGTCGAGCTCCTTCGCGTGCCGCATCGTGGTCGCGATCGTGCGCAACCGCAGCGCCGGGTCGTCGATGTCGGTGGCCAGCGTGCCGAAGATGGTGGAGAGGTTGTTGCCGGCGAGCCGTCGCGGGGCGCCGGGTTCGTCGATGCAGACCGGGATGCCGACCGTGAGCGAGCGGGACGGATGCTCGTCGTGCGCGGCGAGCCAGCGACGGAGCGCGCCCGAGACGCAGGCGAGCAGCAGGTCGTTCACGGTGATGCCGTCGTACTGGGCCCGGATCGCCTTGATCCGGTCCATCGGGAGGTCCACGGTCGCGAGGCTGCGCTGCGAGGTCAGGCTCCCGTTGAACGACACCTTCGGGCTGCTCAGGATCGGTGTCGGGACCTTCGCCCGGTGGCGTCGCTGGTACCGCGCGGCCGCGAGCATGCCCCGGATGCTGCGCAGCAGCAGGGCCGGCACCAGCGGGAGCTGGACGACGACGTCACGCAGTGCGCTGCGCACCAGGCTGAGCCTGCTCGGCAGGTGCAAGGTGGTCACGTGCTCCTGCGGAGCCGGTCGGTCGCCTGAGGACGGGACGTCGACGACGCTGTCCAGCAGGGCGTTGACCACGGCACCGTCGCCGAGCGAGTGGTGCATCTTGAGGATGATCGCCACCCGACCGTCAGACGCCCCCTCGCAGAAGTGCAGCTCCCAGAGCGGGTGCCGGCCCTCGAGCGGCGTGCTCGCGAGCCGCGCGGTCAGCGCGTCGAGATCACGGCGCGCACCGGTCCCGCCGATCGATGAGCGACGGAAGTGGTGGTCGACGTCGACGCTGGGCACGGTCACCCATACGGGGTGGTGGAGCGCGAACGGCACGTGCACCGTGCGACGTCGCAACGGCGGCAGCAGGTCGAGGCGGTCCAGGACGCCGGCGACGACGTTCTCGAAGGTGACGAGCTCGTTCTGCTCGAGGATCACGGTCAGCAGGACGTGCTGGTGGACCGTCGGGGTCTCGGCGTAGAAGAAGCCTGCGTCGAACCCGCTCATCCGGTTGATCGCAGTCGGTGCAGCGCTGTCCTTGCGCATCAGGCTTCTCCCAGCGTCAGCGCCCGGACGCGTTGCAACCAGACTAGCCGAGCAGGTGGACCGGCATTGACATTGTTCGAACACATGTTCGAACATGGGCAGATGTCCGCACCCACCGTCCTGGAGCCCCGGGACCTGCAGCTGCGCCAGCTGCAGGAGCGGATCCGGGGGATGCAGGACGGCGTACCGCGGATCCCGGTGATCACCCATCCGGCCCTCGCGGACCTGCTCCAGCTGCGCACCGGTGGTGCCTACGAGGTGGACTCGGCGAGCCTGGCGATGCTGCTGCTGGCGACCCCGTCGCAGGAGGGCGCCTGGTCGGCCGTCGTGGGGGCGGCCGACTTCGGGATCGAGGCTGCCGCCGAGCTCGGGGTCGACCTGACCCGGACGGTGCTGGTACCCGACCCGGGGGAGCACTGGCTGGAGGCGACCGCAGCCCTCGTCGACGTGGTCAGCCTCGTCCTGCTGCGCCCTCCTGGAGATGTCACGGCACGGGCCGCGAGCCGGATGGACGCCCGGCTCCGGAAGCGGGCATCGACCCTGATCGTGTGGGGGAGGTGGCCCGGCAGCGAAGCCCGGATCTCGTTGCGGTCCTCGTCCTGGAGCGGGGTCGGGGAAGGCCACGGACGGCTCACCAGCCGACGTGCCGTGATCGCCGTCCAGCGCGGCTCGGCGCCGGCGCGGGAGACGGAGCTGTGGCTGCCGGCTGCCGAGGGCCCGGTACGACGGGTGCGGGCCGCCGCAGATGCAAGGGCGGCGCTCGGATGAGGGTCCTGGTCGTGTGGTGCCCGGACTGGCCGGTGGTGGCCGCCCTGTCCGACGGTGAGGTGGCCGACGGTGAGGTGGCCGCTGCCACCGGCCCGGTCGCCCCGGCAGCCGTGGTGACGCGCAGCGCCGTGGTCGCCTGCAACACCCGCGCCCGGGACCACGGCGTACGCCGGGGCATGCGCCGCCGCGACGCCCAGTCGCGGTGCCCGGAGCTGCTGCTGCTCGACGACAACCCGGACCGGGACGTCCGCGCCTTCGAGCCGGTCCTGGCGGCGGTCGAGGCGCTGCGCCCCGGGGTGGCTCCGCTCCGTCCGGGGCTGCTGGCGATCCGGGCGCCCGGACGGTTCTACGGCGGCGAGGAGCACGCGGCCGCGTTGATCGCCGAACGGCTCGTCGCGATCGGCGTGTGGGACGTCCGGATCGGGATCGCCGACGACCTGTTCTCCGCCGAGCAGGCCGCCCGGCGGGCGGAGGTCCAGGGGTGGCGGGTGATCGTGCCCGAGGGCTCCGCTGCCTTCCTGAGCGACCTCCCGGTCGAGGTGCTCGAGACGGGTTCTGACGATGGTGGGGGTGACCTGGTCGGGCTGCTGCAACGTCTCGGGCTGCGCCACCTCGGCGACCTCGCCGCTCTTCCGGCCCGGGACGTGCTCACCCGCTTCGGGGCGTACGGCGCCAAGGTGCACCGGTTGGCCCGGGGGGTGGACCCGGTGCAGCCGGCCACCCGGACGCCTCCGCCCGACCTGGTCACCGAGGTCGTCTTCGAGCCGCCGCTGGCCTCGGTGGAGGCGATCTGCTTCAGCGTCCGGCAGCAGGCGGAGGAGTTCGTCGCCCGGCTCGGGGAGCGCGGCCTGGTCTCCACCGCAGTCCGGATCGAGGCCGAGGCCGACGATGTCCGACGCTCGCTGCTCTCCTCGCGGACGTGGGTGCACTCGCGGTGGTTCGGAGCCGGGGACGTCGTCGACCGGGTGCACTGGCAGCTGCAGGCCACCCCGGCCGGTGTCTTGGTGGGAGCGCCGGTGGGGCTGGTCCGGTTCGTGCCGGAGACCGTCGAGCCGGCGGCCGCCCATGCCGACGGGCTCTGGGGCGGTGGCACCGACGACCGGGTCGACCGCGGGGTGGCCCGGGTCCAGGCGATGCTCGGGTACGACGCCGTGGTGGTCCCGGTCCGTCAGGGCGGTCGCTCGCCGGCCGACCGGCAGGCCCACGTCCCCTGGGGCGAACGCCCGACCGGGCTGCGGCCCCCGGACCTGCCGTGGCCAGGACGGGTGCCGTCGCCAGCGCCGACCCGGGTCTTCGCCGAGCCCTGGGCGACCTCGGTGGTCGGTGCCGCGGGTCAGCCGGTCGTGGTCACCGACCGGGGTGCGGTCTCGTGCGTGCCTGCTCGTTTCCACAGCGGGAGCACCGCTGGCTGGCAGCCGATCGACTCCTGGGCCGGCCCGTGGCCGGTCGACGAGCAGTGGTGGGAGTCCTCGACCGGCAGTCGTCCTGCGGCCCGGTTCCAGATCGTCGGGGTGGACGGCCGGGCCTGGTTGATGCGCTGCGACGACCGCGGTTGGTGGACCGAAGCGAGCTATGACTGATGGGCTGGTCGAATCCGCCCATTCCCTGGTCCGAGCTCGAGAAGCGGCTCTCCGACAAGCCGCGTCGGGGGCCGGCCGACGACGGCCCGGGATCGCGTAAGCGGAAGGCGTACAAGCCGAAGGAGGAGGTGCGCCCACCGCAGGGCCCCCTCACGCCGTACGCCGAGCTGCACTGCCACAGCAACTTCAGCTTCCTCGACGGGGCGAGCGGCCCGGACCGACTGGTCGAGGAAGCCGTCCGGCAGGGGCTGCACGGCATCGCCCTGACCGATCACGACGGCTTCGCAGGGGCGCCGCTGTTCGCCGAGATCGCCCAGAAGTACGACGTGAGGACGATCTTCGGGTCCGAGCTCTCGCTGGGTCTGAGCGGTCCCCAGAACGGCGTACCGGATCCGGAGGGCAACCACCTGCTCGCCCTGGCAGTGGGCGTCGAGGGCTACCACCGGCTCGCCGCCGCGATCACCGAGGCCAACCTGCGCGGCGACGAGAAGGGACGTCCGGTCTACGACCTCGAGGAGCTCGCCGACCGGGGTCGTGGCCACTGGCTGGTGCTGACCGGCTGCCGCAAGGGGACGGTCCGCAGTGCGCTAGCCACCGGAGGGGTCGAGGCTGCGGCGGTCGAGCTGGACCGGCTGACGGCGCTCTTCGGTCACGACGGCGTGGTCGTCGAGCTCATCGACCACGGCCTTCCGCACGACCACGAGACCAACGACGTCCTGGCCCGGCTGGCGAGCGATCACGGTCTGGACCTGGTGGCGACGAACAACGTGCACTACGCGACCCCGTCCGACCACCGGCTCGCTGCGGCGATGGCCTCGGTCCGGGCCCGGCGGAGCCTGGCCGAGATGGACGGCTGGCTGCCGCCGTACGGTGCCGCCTGCCTCCGCTCCGGGGCGGAGATGGCGGAACGGTTCGCGCGCTACCCGGGCGCGGTGGCACGCACGGTCACGCTGGCGGACCGGCTCGCCTTCGACCTGCAGAAGGCCACCCCGCGGCTGCCCAGGCTGGGTATCCCGGAGGGTCACACCACGGCCTCGTGGTTGCGGGTCCTGACCGAGCGCGGGTTCGAGACCTACTACCGCGGTACGCCGCACGAGGAGGCGGCGCGCGAGCGGATAGAACGCGAGCTGGACGTGATCGAGCGCAAGGACTTCGCCGGCTACTTCGCCATCGTCCACGACATCGTGGAGTTCGCCCGGAGCCAGGGGATCCTCTGCCAGGGCAGGGGATCGGCGGCGAGCTCTGCGGTCTGCTACGCCCTCGGGATCACCGCGATCGACTCGGTCCTCTACAAGCTGCCCTTCGAGCGGTTCATCTCCGAGCACCGCACCGAGGAGCCGGACATCGACGTCGACTTCGACTCCGACCGGCGCGAGGAGGTGATCCAGTGGGTCTACGACCGGTACGGCCGGCACAACGCCGCCCAGGTGGCGAACGTGATCACCTACCGGCCGAAGATGGCGGTCCGCGATGCTGCGAAGGCGTTGGGGCACTCGCCCGGTCAGCAGGACGCCTGGTCGAAGCAGATCGACAGCTGGACCGCGATCGTGGACTCGTCCTCATCGGCGGTCGAGCCTGTCGAGACCCCGATCCCGGCCCCGGTGGTCGAGCTGGCCAACCAGCTGATGAAGTCGCCGCGGCACCTGGGGATCCACTCCGGCGGGATGATCCTGACCGAGCGACCGATCGGGGAGGTCTGCCCGATCGAGCGGGCCCGGATGGACAAGCGGACCATCCTGCAGTGGGACAAGGACGCCTGCGAGTGGATGGGCCTGGTCAAGTTCGACCTGCTCGGACTGGGGATGCTCGGTGCGCTCAACCAGATGATGGTGATGGTCGCCGCCGATCTCGGTGAGGAGTGGACCTTGGCGTCGCTGCCCAAGGAGGAGTCCGGGGTCTACGACATGCTCTGCCGGGCGGACTCGATCGGCGTCTTCCAGGTCGAGAGCCGGGCGCAGATCGGCACGCTCCCGCGGCTGCGTCCCCGGAGGTTCTACGACCTGGCCATCGAGATCGCCCTGATCCGCCCCGGTCCGATCCAGGGTGGCGCGGTGCACCCGTACATCCGGCGCGCGACCGGTCGTGAGGAGGTCGGCTACCCGCACCCGGACCTGGAACGGGTGCTGGAGCGCACCCTGGGGGTGCCGCTGTTCCAGGAGCAGCTGATGGAGATGGCGGTCGCGATCGGTGACTGCTCCCGTGACGACGCCGACCTGCTGCGCAGGGCAATGGGGTCGAAGCGGGGCATCGAACGGATTGAGTCCATCAAGAAGACGCTCTTCGCCGGGATGGAGCGCCGGGGTCTGGTCGGGGAGCAGGCGAAGCAGATCTACGTGCAGATCCTGTCGTTCGCGAACTTCGGGTTCGCCGAGAGCCACGCGCTGAGCTTCGCGCTGCTCGTCTACGCCAGCTCGTGGTTCAAGCTGCACTACCCGGCGGCGTTCCTGGCCGGGCTGCTGCGCTCGCAGCCGATGGGTTTCTACTCACCGCAGTCCCTGACCCAGGACGCGCGCCGGCACGGCGTCACCGTGCTCAGACCGGATATCGAGCTCTCCGGCGCGCAGGCGCTGCTCGAGCCGCTCGAACCCGGCATCCACGGGCCGACCGGGCTTCCGGCGTGCATCGAGCCTTACCACGAGCCAACTCCCTATGACGGTGACGACCCCGACCCGACGCTGACCCACCGGCGCGACGGCAGCTTCGCGGTCCGGCTCGGCCTGGACGAGGTCCGAGGGATCGGTGCCGATGTGGCAGCGCGGATCATCGCTGCTCGGGACGAGCGCCCGTTCCGGGACATGGTCGATCTCTCCCGACGGGCCGGGCTGGACTCCGGACAGCTGGAGGCACTGGCCACGGCCGGTGTCTTCAGCTGCTGGGGGCTGAGCCGTCGGGAGGCGTTGTGGAACGCCGGGTTCACCGAGCGCGCCGACCAGCTCGAGGGAGCAGGGGCGGTGGCCAGAGCGCCGATGCTGCCGGGGCTCGATCCGGTCGGGATCACCCTGGCCGACCTCTGGGCGACCCGGATCTCCCCGGACTCGCACCCGCTCCTGCACCTGCGTCCGGTGCTCGACCAGGTCGGCATCCTCGCGGTCGGTGGGCTCGCTGCGGCGGAGTCGGGTCGCCGGGTCCACGTCGCCGGGCTGATCACGCACCGCCAGCGCCCGAGCACGGCCGGAGGGGTCACCTTCCTCAACCTCGAGGACGAGACCGGGATGCTCAACGTGATCTGTACCGAGGGTGTCTGGAACCGCTACCGCAAGGTGGCCCGTACGGCGGCAGGGATGGTGATCCGCGGGATCCTGGAGCGCAACGACGGCGTCACCAACCTGCTCGCCGACAAGATCTCCTCGCTCGCCAGCGTCAGTCCGGAGGCCGAGCAGGCGCTGCTGTCCCGCCACCAGCCCCGGGACTTCCAGTAACGCCGAGCGGGCAGGTTTTGACCGCGCCGGTACGCCGAGCGGGCAGCTTTTGTCTCCAGGCTCACCTTGGTGATTGCGAAAAGTTGCCCGCTCGGCGCGCTTCACCTGCGAAAAGCTGCCCGTTCGCCGTTCCGCCGTTCGCCGTTCGCCGTTCGCGCACCAGCGCTTCGGGATCAGGGACTAGCCGACGTCACCAGCCCGGCGACGAACTCGAGCTTGTCCAGCACCGGGCGCGGGATCACGAACGGGTAGAGGTCGTCGCGCCCCATGCTCCGGTTGATCTGGTTCAGCGCGGCCGACAACGGGATCCAGACACCGACGACGAGGTCGCGGAACAGCGAGAACGCACTCGGGTCGACGGTGGTCAGCCCGTAAACCGCCGCGGTCTCGATGGTGTCGGAGATGTGCAGGTAGTGCGCGAAGGTCTCGGCGAAGTCCTCGAACGGGTGCATGGTCGCGTACGTCGAGAGGAACTCCTTCTTCCAGCCGGCCGGTGGCCCGTCGGCGTAGTGCCGCTCGATGGCTTCGGAGTAGTCAGCGCTCTCGTCACCGAAAAGGTCCCGGCAGCGTCCGATCAGGTCGCCGCGGACCAGCTGCCACTCGTAGTAGTGCCCGATCTCGTGCCTGAAGTGGCCGAGCATGGTGCGGTACGGCTCGTCGAGCCGGATCCGCACCTTCTCCCGCAGGGCATCGTCGGTCTCGGCGACATCGATCGTGATGATGCCCTCGTCGTGCCCGATCACGACCTTCTCCTTGCCACCGTTCAGCAGGTCGAAGGCGAGCCCGTTGACCGGGTCCTCGGCCCGGCTCACCACGGGCAGCCCGCGGGCGTCGAGCTCGACGACGAGCCGGCGCTTGGCCTGCTCGGCCTGGTGGAACGCCGCCAGGCCGGCGAGGTCGCTGTCGGCCGGACGGGTCCGGGTCAGGGAGCAGGAGAAGCAGGCTCCACCCTTGAGCTCGGCGAGCCAGGTGCAGCCGGACAGGTTCAGGTTGCGGCAGACCCACCACACCAGACCGTCGGAGTCGACGTACCGGCCGGTCTTCTCGACCGGGACGATCGCGCGCTCCGCACGGGAGTAGCCGAGTCCGGTGCCGCACGAGACGCACACCGAGTTCTCGAAGTAGAGCGGCCGGTCGCAGGCCCGGCAGTTGTAGGCCTTCATGAGTACCTCGTCAGGGAAGGGGGGCCACGTCGACTTCGACGCTCAGCGTCGACTTGGTGGCGTCCGAGAAGATCACGCCCTTCAGGGGCGAGACGTCAGCGTAGTCGCGACCCCAAGCAGCGGTGACGTAGCGGTCGTTGACCCACTGGTCGTTGGTCGGGTCCACCGCGAGCCACCCGGCCGATCCCGGCAGCCAGACCGCGACCCAGGCGTGCGAGGCGTCGGCGCCGACGATCCGCTCCCGTCCCGGCGGCGGGGTCGTGGCGAGGTACCCGCTCACGTAGCGCGCGGCGACGCCGTGGGTCCGCAGGCAGGCGAGCGTCAGGTGCGCGAAGTCCTGGCAGACCCCGGCGCGCTTGCTGAGGACGTCGTCGACCGTCGAGGTGACCGAGGTCGCGCCCGTCTCGTAGTCGAAGTCGGTGTAGATCCGGTGCATCAGGTCGGTGACCGCGTCCGCCAGCGGGCGGCCGGGGACCAGGGACCCGGCGCCGTACGCGCGAGCGCCGTCGCTGTGCGCCACCTTCGAGGACTGCAGGGCGAAGTCGACGGCCTGCCAGGCCGTCGGGACGTCGCGGCGACCGACCGGAGCCGCGTTCTCCCAGGGTTGGGCGAGCGCGGCCGGGTCGTACGTCGGCGCGAGCGACTCCACGTCAGCGGTCGCGGTCACCCGGAGCTCGGTGTGCGGCTGGGTGACCTGGAAGTAGGTCATCCGGTTGCCGTAGTAGTCGGTCTCGTGGCTGAGGTCGGCCGGCATCGGCTCGACGGTGACCTCGTCGCCCGAGACGTGCTGCCACGGCAGCGACCGCGGCGTCATGTGGCCGACGCCGAGGCTGTCGGTGACCGGCTCGTCGTAGGTGTAGGTCGTCCGGTGCCAGACCCGGTACTTCACCGCGTCCTCACCGCGACTCCATCAGTCCGAGCGGCCGCATCCGCGGACCGGTCTCGAAGTGCTGGGTCTCGATCGCGTCGGAGAGCCGGACGAGCTGTCGGTTGACCTGGTCGAGGTGCTTGACCAGGTGCGGACGGGTCTCGCCGTCGAGCGCCACCAACGTGGTCGGGTCGGCCTGACGACACTCCTCGAGCAGCTCGTCGAGGAGGCGCTCGGGACGGGTCGCACCGGTGGACGCCTTCAGCGTGCTGAGGTGGCGACGGAGCTCGGTCAGCGCGAAGGTGAGCGACCTGGGGTTTTCCGGGTCGGCGAGCATCAGGTCGAGGACCGTGCGCGGTCGGACGTAGCCGCGGTACCGGCGCCGGTGGGTGATCGAGCTGTCGGCGGCGAGGAGGGTCTGGTTCAGGACGATCCGGTCGGTGTCGAGACCCCGACGGCCGACCACCAGCCGGAGCAGCGAGGTCACCTGGAGACCGCGCTCGAGCCAGCCGCCGATGCGGATCATCCGCCAGCCCTCGTCGCGCATCATGTTCGCGGTGACGCCGTGCACGGCCATGGTGGCGTTGAGCATCCGGCCGGCGCTCTCGGAGACCTGGTAGCTGTGCTCGTGCCGGACCAGCTCCCACGAGGCCCGGTCGTAGGAGCCGAACGCCTTCCAGATGTCGAGCGACAGCTGGTCGCGCACGCCCTGGGCGCAGTCCCGCAGGGCGGTGACGGACTGGGCGACCGCACCGGGCTGGTTGGTGTCGAGCAGGATCGCGCGCAGGTGCCGGTCCACGTCGCCGGTGCTCGCGATGCCGGTCAGCCGCGCCAGCGCGTCGAGCATCACCGTGGTGGCCTGACCGCCCGCGGAGTGCGGCCGGGTCAGGTAGTCCTCGCTGAGCACGTGCGCAGCGAGCAGCAGTCGCAGGGTGTCCTCGGCGCGCTCGGTGTACCGACCGAACCAGAACAGGTCGTCGAGGGCGCGCGGGACCACGGCCGGGCGTGCCTGGACGGCAGCCAGGGTGAGGACCTCGGCCCGGTCCAGGTCGGCCTCGTCCCGGCTCGCCTTGAGCACCCAGACGTCCTTGCTGACCGCACCGAGGTCGCCGGCCGAGGTTCCCTGGGTCGAGGCCAGCCCGCCGACCATGGGCCGGTACGTCGAGCCGGACCGCAGCGTGAAGGTGCGCAGGGTCAGCGGCCTGGGTTCGAGCCCGGTCGCCGCGGACCACGACGGGGCCTGGGAGAGGGCGAGCCGTTCCTGGCCGACGTACCGGTGCGGGTGCGCACGGACCTGCTCGCGCACCTCGTCGAGGCTCAGCGAGGAGAGGTCCGCGGTCAGGTCGTTGGAGAGGTCGGTGGCCGGGCGGTCGATCGCCCGGACGGCGACCTCGTCGAGGTTGCCGAGCACGTGGTCGAGCCCATCGGGTTCGCCGCACCACCAGGTCGCGACCGTCGGCAGCCGGAGCGACTCCCCGAGCAGCGCCTCGCTGGCGGCAGGCAGGAACGGCACCAGGCCGGGGTTCTCCAGGACCCCGGCGCCGAGCCCGTTGACGATCCGGACGGTGCCGCGTCGGACCGCCTCGGACAGGCCGGGCACCCCGAGCTGGGAGTCGGCGCGGAGCTCGAGCGGGTCGCTCCAGGACGCGTCGACCCGGCGCAGGATCACGTCGACCTGCTCCAGCGTGCCGGCGTACTCGCGCAGGAACACCCGACCCTGGCGGACGACCAGGTCCGAGCCGCGGACCAGCGGGAAGCCGAGGCTGGCGGCCACGTTGGCCTGGTCGTAGGACGTCTCCGAGTGCGTGCCCGGGGAGAGTACGACGACGCGCGGGTCGGCGACCTCGACCTCGGCCGAGGCCATCAGTGCGGAGCGGAAGGCGGACAGGAACGGACGGACCCGGTGCAGTCCTGCTTCTCGGTAGAGCTCGGGCAGCACCTGGGAGATGACCCGGCGGTTCTCGATCGCGTAGCCGATCCCGGACGGTGCCTGGGCGCGGTCGGAGAGCACGGTCCACTCGCCCTCGGCGTTCCGGCCGAGGTCGGCGGCGGCGATCACCAGCGGCCGCTGGTCGCGGGTCGCGGCGCGTGCCATCGGCCGCGCGAAGCCGGAGTGACCGAAGACCACCTCCGGCGGCAGGATCCCCTCACGGAGCAGTCGCTGGTCGCCGTACAGGTCGATCAGGATCGCGTTCAGCAGCTCGGCGCGCTGGGCGAGCCCGACCTCGAGCGGCTCCCACTCGGCAGCGCTGATCACCAGCGGCATCGGGTCGAGCTGCCACGGTCCGGCGTCCTCGCCGGGCCGGGCGTAGGTGACCCCGTCGTTGTTCAGGAACCGACGGATCTCGGCGTCGAGCCGGGACAGGTCTCCCGGGGTGATCTGGACGGCGAGCTCGGCCAGGCCCTTCCAGCTGGCCCGCAGGCTGCCGTCAGGGGCCACCACCTCGTCGTACCGGGCCGGCGCACCGGTGAGCGTGGGCTGGCTCAACGCGGTTGCGTAGTCGCGGAGAACGGTCACGTCGGTCCCTGGTTCGCGGCCTGTCCCGCTCGCCTCAGGTCGAGGGTGCGCGGGTACTCCTTGCTGTGCGCGCGCAGGGCGGCGTCGCGCAGCGCACCGACGTCGATCGCTCCCGGGGTGTGGCCGCGGGCCTCGAACCGGCTGGACCGGCGGGCTTCGGCGGACTGCGCGTTGACCGGCGGGTTGTCGTACGAACGGCCACCCGGATGGACGACGTGGTACGTCGCACCGCCGAGCGAGGTGCCCGAGACCAGGTCCACCACGTCGAAGTGCAAGGGCGCGTGCACCTCGATGGAGGGGTGCAGGGCCGAGAAGGGCTGCCAGGCGCGGTAGCGGACCCCGGCGTAGTACTCGCCCGCGGTTCCCGTGGATGTGAGCGGCACGGGTACACCCTGACACGTCACGAGGTGCCGTCCGGGCAGGTATCCGCGCGCGGACACCTGGAGGCGTTCGACCGAGGAGTCGACGTACCGTGCGGTCCCGCCCGAGGTGACCTCCTCGCCGAGCACCAGCCACGGCTCGATCCCGGAACGGAGCTCCAGCTCGACGTCGCCGGCGGTCGCCACCCCGATCCGCGGGAACCGGAATTCGGTGAACGGGTCGAGCCAGGACGCCTCGAAAGGGATGCCGTGCGCGTTCAGGTCGGCGACCACCCGGTGGATGTCGGTGATCGCACCCTGGGGGAGCAGGAACTCGTCGTGCAGGGCGGTGCCCCAGCGGACCATCGGCTCGGTGTGCGGTTGCTCCCAGAACATCGCGACCAGCGACCGGACCAGCAGCACCTGGACCAATGCCATCTGCGGGTGCGGCGGCATCTCGAAACCGCGCAGCTCGAGCAGGCCGAGCCGGCCCCGGCTCGAGTCCGGCGAGTAGAGCTTGTCGATGCAGAACTCGGCGCGGTGGGTGTTGCCGACGAGGTCGGTCAGCAGGTGCCGCAGGGCGCGGTCCACCAACCACGGGCGAGCGTCGTCGTCGGTGTCGGCGAGCCGGGCGATCTCGGAGAAGGCGATCTCCATCTCGTAGACGGCTTCGGGCCTGCCCTCGTCGAACCGGGGGGCCTGGCTGGTCGGGCCGATGAAGCGCCCGGAGAAGAGGTAGGAGAGCGACGGGTGCTGCTGCCAGTAGCTGACCATGCTCGTCAGCAGGTCCGGGCGACGCAGGATCGGCGAATCGATCGGCTGACCGCTGCCCAGGGTGATGTGGTTGCCGCCACCGGTCCCGGTGTGGGTGCCGTCGAGGTCGAACTTCTCGGTGGTGAGCCGGGTACGGCGCGCGATGTCGTAGAGGGTCGTGGTCAGCTCGCGCTGCTCCGCCCAGCTCGACGTGGGCTGCACGTTGACCTCGATCACGCCGGGGTCGGGGGTGACCACCAGCTGCACCAACCGGGCGTCCGGCGGCGGGCCGTAGCCCTCGATCACGATCGGCTGGCCCCAGGCGGTCGCCGCCGTCTCGAGGACCTGCAGCAACGTGGCGTAGTCCTCCAGCCGGGACGTCGGCGGCAGGAACACGTGCACGAACCCGTCGCGGCCCTCGAAGGTGAGCGCGGTGGTGGCTTCTTCTTCGGCCGCGACCACGGTGATCGGGGGAACGCCGGTGACCAGGGGCGGCCCGGCGACCAGGTACGACGGTTCTCCGGGAGCTTCAGGATCCAGCCACGCGATCGAGTCGAGCGGCAGCCGCAGCCCGACCGGGGACGTCCCGGGTGCCAGCACCAACCGGCCGCGTCGGAAACGCCAGGCCGGCGAGGTCCAGTCCTCACCGGTGCCCAGCGGCAGCACGTAGCCGGTCGGCTCGGTCTCGCCGCTGTCGAGCGCGGCCAGCAGGGCGAGTGACGCCCGGTCGTCGGTCGGCGGCTCCCCGTCGGGCAGCCGCACCGCCGCGGCGACGGTCGCGAACGGGTCCTCGTACGCCGCCAGCAGCTGCTCGGGCGGCAGGCCCAGCAACCGGGTCACCTCGCCGGCGAAGGCAACCGTGCGGCGGGCGACGTCGTCGACAGCCTGGGTGGGGTCCCAGGGCTCGGCGAGCAGAGCCGGTTCCTGCCAGAGCGGGACGCCGTCCTTGCGCCACTGGAGCGCGATGTTCCAGCGCGGCAGGTCCTCGCCCGGGTACCACTTGCCCTGACCGCGGTGGGTCACCCCGCCGGCGGCGAACGTCTGCCGGAGCGCGTCCGCGAGGGTGCGGGCGAGCAGGCGCTTCTCCTCGCCGTCGGCATCGGTGTTCCACTGCGCGGAGGTGGCGTCGTCGAGCGCCACGAAGGTCGGCTCGCCGCCCATGGTCAGCCGGACGTCGCCCTGCACCAGGCGTGCGTCGACGGCCTCGCCGAGGGCGTCGATCCGGGTCCACTGCGCGTCGCTGTAGGGCTTGGTGACCCGGGGGTCCTCGTGGATCCGACGGACCGTGTTGGAGAACGCGAAGGTGACCTCGACCGGATCGATCAGGCCCTCGATCGGCGCTGCCGACGACGGGTCCGGGGTGGCCGAGAGCGGGATGTGTCCCTCGCCGGCGAAGAGCGCACTGGTCGGGTCGAGCCCGACCCAGCCGGCCCCGGGCAGGAACACCTCGGTCCAGGCGTGCAGGTCGGTGAAGTCCTCCTCGGGCCCGCTCGGGCCGTCGAGGCTCTTCTCGTCCGCGGCGAGCTGGACCAGGTAGCCGGAGACGAACCGGGCGGCCAGGCCGTACTGGCGCAGCAGCGAGACCAGCAGCCAGGCGCTGTCCCGGCAGGAGCCGATCGCGCGGCTCAGGGTCTGGTCCGGCGTCTGCACGCCGGGCTCCATCCGGACCGAGTAGGCCACCGCTTCGTAGAGGCGCTGGTTCACCGCGACCAGGAAGTCGATCGTGGGCATGCCTGGGTCAGACGCTGCACCAACGGGCAGCCCGAGACCGGTCCGCCAGTCCGCGACCGCTGCCTGGCCGTCGAGGACCGGTCGCAGGTACGGCGCGAGGTCGGCCTCGAGGGCCGGTTCGTACTTGAACGGGAAGGTCTCGGCGTACTCCTCGATGAAGAAGTCGAACGGGTTGACCACCATCAGGTCGGCCACGACACCGACGTTGATCTCGAGCTTGCTGACCTTCTCGGGGAACACGATCCGGGCCAGCCAGTTGCCGAACGGGTCCTGCTGCCAGTTCAGGAAGTGGTTCTTCGGCTCGATCTGCAGCGAGTACGCCTCGATCGGCGTGCGCGAGTGCGGGGCCGGCCGCAACCGGACCACGTGGGCACCGACATTGACCGGGTGCGCGAACGTGTAGGACGTCCGGTGCTCGAGCGAGACCTTGACTGACATACCCCCAGCCTCCCCGATGGACGTTGCACGCAGGTAACGCGCCTCCGTCCGGTGGTGCGGAAGGCCGGACCCGCCTGTCTGGAGTCTTTCAGTACACCAGCGGTGCCAGGTACTGCCGGGCGTAGGCCCGTACGACGGCGTCGTCACCCATGTCGAGGTGCCCGCCCGGGTTCAGGATGTAGGTGTAGGCGACCCGCATCATCAGCTCGGCCACCACCCGCAGCTCCTCGTCCGGCATCTCCGCACCGCTGCGCCGCAAGGTGCTGGCGACCTGGTCGGAGAGTGCGATGACGAGGCTGGTGTCGGACAGGCCGCCCATGCCGGTGATGATCTCGGGCTCCGTCTCCACCAGGCGGGCCAGCAACGGGATCTCGCGGGTCAGCGCGATCCCGCGGGAGAACGCCTCGACGACGGCGTCGCGCGGTGGGAGGCCGTCGCTGGCCCGGTCGAGCTCGTGCAGGAACTCGTTCGCCTGCCGGGTCAGCACCGCCTGGAGCAGCTCGTCCTTGTTCGGGTAGGCCCGGTACAGCGTGCTCCGGCTGATACCCGCGACCCGGGCGACGTCCTCGACGTTGGCGCGGCGGGCGCCGTACTGCTCGAAGACCTGCTGGGCGGCATCCAGGATCGCCGTGGTCACGAGCTGCTCACAGGCGTTCCAGCGTCACCGGGAGCCGGTCGCGCGGGAACGGCAGCGCGATCAGGTCCAGCGGCCACTCGTAGTCGTCCGGGACGGACCAGCGGTAGTTGAGCAGCAGCTCGTGGAAGATCGCCCGGACCTGCATCCCGGCGAAGTACATCCCGATGCACTTGTGCACGCCACCGCCGAAGGCGTGGAAGGCCATCCGGTGCACCTTGTCCTCGCGGCGGTCCTCGGCGAACCGGTCGGGGTCGAACCGTTCGGCGTCGGGCCAGACACCGGAGTCGTGGTGGTTGTAGTACGGCGAGACCGCGACGAAGGAGCCCTCGGGGATCCGGAAGCCGTTGACCGCGGTGTCCCGGACCGCCACCCGCGGCATCGAGGGCACCGGGCTGCACAGCCGCAGCGACTCCTTCATGATCCGTTCCTGGAGCTCCAGGCCGTTGATCGCGTCGTAGTCCGACCCCCCTGCTGCGATCGCCTCGGCGCGGGCCTTGTCCTGCCACTCGGGGTTCTTCGCGAGGTAGTAGGCCATCGCACTCATCGTGATCGTGCTGGTGTCGTGCGCGGCCATCAGCAGGAAGATCATGTGGTTCACGATGTCCTCGTCGCTGAACTCGTCACCCTCCTCGCTGCGCGCGATGCAGAGCTGGGCGAACAGGTCGTCACCGCCGTCGCGACGCTTCGCCGGTAGGTGGGTGTAGAAGAACTCCTCGAGCACCTTGCGCGCGGCCAGTCCCTTGGCCCACGGCGTACCGGGGACGTTGCGGCGGATGATTGAGGTGCCGCCGCGCACGGCAGCGATGAAGGCCTTGTTGAGCTTGTCCTGCTCGGCCTTGGTGAGCTCGACGCCGACGAAGGTCTCCAGCGCGAGGTCGAGGGTGAGCTGCTTGAACAGCTCGTTCATCCGGGGTCCGTCGACCTCGCCCCAACCGGCCATACCGGCCTTGATGTGCGGCACCATCACCGCGTGGTAGCGCCGCATCGCCTCGTTGGTGAAGGCGGCCTGGAGGATCCGACGGTGGTGCAGGTGCTCGTCGAAGTCGAGCAGCATGAGTCCGCGGCGGAAGAACGGGCCGATGAAGTGCGACCACGCGGGACCGTTCGCGAAGTCGCGTTCCCGGTTGATCAGCACCTGCTCGGCTGCGTCGAGCCCGAAGCACGCGTGCAGGGTCGTGCCGAAGACGTTGAGCTTGATCACATCGCCGTAGACGCTGCGCAGGAAGTCGTTGTGCTTGATCGGGTTGCGCCGCAGGCGGAGCAGGTGCGGGAGGCCGAACAGCGGACCGCGCACGGTCTTCAGGTCAGTGGTGTCGGTGTCGATCGTCGCAGTCACGAGCAGCTCCACGGTGAGTTGAGAACGAAACGTTGAAACAAAGTTGATTCAATGTACCATCGGATCATGTCGATGGTGGAAGACCGTTCTCCGGTCGAAGAAACGTCTCCCGGGCTGCCTCTCGGCCCGGACTCCCTGGTCTGGAAGTACTTCGCCGACAACCGGATGGCACTCCTGGGACCGCGCGCCGCCGTCCTGCAGAACATGCTGCCCTCGCTCGGCCAGGGCGTCGAGGACCACTCGGTGTGGTTCGCCGAGACGCTGGCGCGGCTGCAGCGCAGCATCCCGCCGATCTTCAACACGGTGTACGGCGCCGACGGCGCCGCCGCCGGCCACGAGGTCCGTGACTTCCACAAGCCGATCAAGGGGAAGCTGCCGGACGGCAAGCCGTACAGCGCGCTGAACCCGGAGACGTACTACTGGGCGCACGCGACCTTCATCGAGCACACGATCACCGCGACCGACCTGTTCATCCGCCGGCTGACCGAGGCCGAGAAGGAGCAGCTGTTCGCCGAGTCGATCACCTGGTTCTCCCGGTACGGCGTCAGTGCCACCGGGACGCCCCAGACCTACGGCGAGTTCAAGGTCTACTGGCAGCACGCGCTGGACGAACGACTGGTCGCGCACCGGACGGCGGCGTACGGGGTCGGCTACGCCACCAAGGGCTGGCCGCGACCGAAGCGGGTCCACCCGGTGCTGTGGTTCGTGGTCAAGCGACCGCTGAACGCGGTCAGCTCCTCGATCACGATCGGCGGGATGCCGCCCGAAGGCCGCGAGATCCTCGGGCTCCCGTGGGACGACAAGCGGGAACGGCGCTACCAGCGCTTCGCCGCAGCGAGCCGGGCACTGAACCCGGTGTACGCGAAGCTCCCCGGCAAGTTCCGGATGCACCCGATCGCCCTGCGCGCTTTCGGCCGCGAGGGTCGCCGCGCGTGAACCTGCCCCCGCACCTGGTGCAGGCGGACCTGGACCGGTACACCGCCCAGGTCTTCAGCACCGGCTCGGAGGTGGCCTGCTCGGTCGCCCCGTTCACCGGCGACCCGCTCCCGCCGGTGCCGCAGTCCAGCGCGGCCGACGTCGCGCTCGCGGCCACCCGCGCCCGGGCGGCCCAGGTCGGCTGGGCGGCACGTCCGCTCCCGGAGCGGTCGAGGATCGCGCTGAGGTTCGGCGAGCTGCTGATCGCCGAGCGCGACAAGCTGGTCGACCTGGTCCAGTGGGAGACCGGCAAGTCCCGGATCCACGCCGGCATCGAGGCGCTCGGTGTGGCGACCGTCGCTGCCCACTACGGCGCCGAGTCGGCCGGCTACCTCGCGTCGACCTCGGTCCGCTCCGGTGTGCCGGGCGTCGTCAGCGCGCGGGTCACCCGGCACCCCAAGGGCCTGGTCGGGGTGATCGCCCCCTGGAACTACCCGCTCTTCCTGGCCGTCGGCGACGTGATCCCGGCTCTGGTAGCCGGGAACGCGGTGCTGTCGAAGGCCGACTCGCAGGCGCCGATGACCCTGCTGGCGGCGCGCGACCTGGCCGTTCGGGCGGGGGTGCCCGCTGATGTCTGGCAGGTGGTCGCGGGTCCCGGTCGGCTGCTCGGGCAGGCCATCATCGACGTGGTCGACCACCTCGCCTTCACCGGCTCGACGGCCACTGGGCGACGGCTCGCGGCAGCGGCGGGGGAGCGCCTGATCGGCACCTCGCTCGAGCTCGGCGGCAAGAACCCGATGATCGTGCGCCAGGACGCCAACCTCGACGCCGCCGTCACCGGTGCGCTGCAGGCCTGCTTCGCGAGCGCCGGCCAGATGTGTATCGGCATCGAGCGGATCTACGTGCACGAGTCGCTCTACCTCGCGTTCGTCGACCGCCTCGCCGCCGCCGCAGGGTCGATCCGGATGGGTGCCAGCTACGACCACGACGTCGAGCTGGGCTCGCTCACCTCTGCCGAGCAGCTCGCGGTCACCCAGGACCACGTCGCCGACGCTGTCGCCCAGGGCGCCGTCGTGGCGACCGGTGGGCAGGCGCGGCCCGAGCTCGGCCCGTTCTTCTTCGAGCCGACCGTGCTGACCGGCGTACGGCCGGGGATGAAGGTGTACAGCGACGAGACCTTCGGGCCGGTGGTCGCGGTCTACCCGGTCGTCGACGACGAGGACGCGATCGTCCGGGCCAACGACAGCGAGTACGGCCTGTCCGCCAGCATCTGGAGCCGCGACCTCGCCGCTGCCCAGGCGATGGCGAGCCGGATCCAGGCCGGTGCGGTGAACATCAACGACGGCTACCTCTCGGCGATCTCGTCGCTGTCCGCGCCGATGGGCGGGATGAAGGCCAGCGGTGTCGGACGACGGCACGCCGCCGATGGGATCCTGCGCTTCACCGAGTCCCAGACGACGACCAGCCAGCGGGTCTCGACGCCCTACCCCTCGCAGACCAAGATGTATCTCGCAGCCACCCGGCTCGTCGTACTCGCTCAGCTCAAGGCGGCCCGCCGCAAGGCACGGAAGGACATCTGATGGCCACCCTCCCCAACCTGACCGGCAAGGTCGTGGCGATCACCGGTGGTGCTCGCGGCATCGGTGAAGCCACCGCGAAGGCGCTCGCGTCGGTGGGCGCGCGGGTCGCCGTCGGTGATCTCGACGCCGAGCTGGCCTCGACCTCGGCCCAGTCGTACGGCGGCCTCGGCCTGCCCCTGGACGTCACCAGTGCCGAGTCCTTCGCCGGGTTCCTGGACAAGGTCGAGGCCGAGTACGGCCGGATCGACGGCCTGGTGAACAACGCCGGGATCATGGTGATCGGCAAGCACCTGGAGACCCCGCTCGACGCCCAGCTCAAGCAGCTCGACATCAACCTGCGCGGAGTGATCCTCGGCTGCCACACCATGGCGCCACGGATGATCGCTGCCGGTGGCGGCCAGATCGTCAACATCGCCTCGCTCGCCGGCCGGATCCCGACCCCGGGCTCCGCGGTCTACAGCGCCACTAAGGCCGGCGTGCTCGCGCTGACCGAAGCTCTCGATGCCGAGCTCGCCGAGCACGGCGTCCGGGTCGCTGCGGTGCTGCCGTCGTTCACCAACACCGGCCTGATCGACGGCACCACCGCACCGAGGCTCAGCCCGCCGATCCAGCCCGAGCAGGTTGCTGCCGCCGTGGTCGGCCTGATGGGCAGGCACAAGCCGGTCGCCACGGTGCCGCCGTCGATGGCGTTCTCCAGCCTGCAGTGGGGCCTGATGCCGAACCGGGCGAAGCGCTGGATGGGTCGCAAGACCGGCATGGACACCATGTTCACCGACTTCGACCACACCGCGCGGAGGTCCTACGAGGACCGCACCACCGGCGAGCAGAGCTAGTAGCCGATCACCTGGGTCGTCCGGTCGAGACCGGCATCCCCGGCGCACGCGATCAGGAACGCAGCGACGTCGGCATGCCGGACGGCTTTCGCGGGGTTGATGCTGATCGCGACACCGGTGCGGTAGCCGGATCGCGCCGGACCGTGCGCGAGGTTCGGCGGTCGCACGATCACCCAGGCCAGGGCGCTCGCGCGGATCGTGGCCTCGGCGAGGACCTTGTCGTCGTACAGCTTGCGGTTCAGGGCCCGGAAGACCCCGACGGCCGTCCGCGCGAAGAGCGAGAGCCCGACGCCGTCGGTGGTGATGAGCCCGCTCTCGAAGACCAGCTTGGGGACCCCGGTCTCGCCGCAGGCCGCGACGATGTTGGCGATGCCCTCGGACATCAGCGTGCCGGGCTCCTTGTTGCTGGCCGGACCGAACGCCGAGACCACCGCGTCGGCGCCCGCGATCGCGGCCGAGATCGAGGCCCGGTCGAGCACGTCGCCGCGCACCACGGTCAGAGCCGGGTGCGTCGTCGTGATCGCCTCGGGCCTGCGGGCCACCGCGACGACGGAGTGCCCCTCCGCGAGAGCCTGCTCGAGGACCTGTGCGCCGGTTCCCCCGGTCGCGCCGAACACTGCCAGCTTCATGGAGCGGATCGTACGCCCGCGGGCAGCTCGCCGATCGCCACGCACGTGTCCTCGTCCGCCTGGCACGAGGCGTTCAGGCCGGCCGCTTCGTAGGCCGTGCGGGCGGTGTCCCACTGGCCCTCGCTGATCTCGATCAACAGCCTCCCTCCGGTGCGCAGCCACCCCGGCGCTTCGGCGCTGATCCGGCGGAGGAGTGCGAGTCCGTCCGGCCCGCCGTCGAGGGTGTGCAGCGGTTCGTGCTCGCGCGCCTCGGGCGGAAGCAGCCGGACCTGGTCGCTCGGGACGTACGGCGTGTTCGCGACGATCGCGTCGACCGACCCGCGCAACGACCCGGGCAGCGGTGCGAACAGGTCGCCGCACAGGACGGTCGCATCCGGCAGGTTCTCGCGGGCGCAGGCGACGGCCACCGGATCGATGTCGACGGAGTAGACGTCGCAGTGCGCGCGTCTGGAGCGGAGCACGGCCCCGAGCGCGCCCGACCCGCAGCAGAGGTCGACGGCGGTGCTGTCCTCGGGCAGGTGCGCGACAGCCAGGTCGGCAACCAGCTCGGTACGCCGTCGCGGGACGAACACACCCGGTCGCACGACGAGGCGGAGCCCGCCGAACTCCACCCACCCCAGGACCCATTCCAGCGGTTCGCCGAGGACCCGCCGGGCGACGAGCTCGTCGACACCGCGCCCGTCGTCGAGGATCAGTCGCGCCTCGTCCTCGGCGTACACGCAGCCGGCCGCGCGCAGGGCGGCAACGGTGTCTGGGTACTGGGGGGCGATCTCGGTCATCGGTGGAAGAGTCGCAGGTCACACGCGTGGGATCCAGCAGGATTCTTCGTTCGGGGCACCGGTCCCGTACGCTGGTTCCACCAGGATCGTCCAGTCTTACCTCGATCTTGATGGCGTGTTGTTAGCCCCCGGGGCTCCACGCCGGCGCAGGACCAACGTGATTTCACCGAAAACTTTCGGGGTCACGGCCGTGGTGAGACACCACATGAGATAGCGATACCCCTTGTCTACCAATGCATTTGAAGATTTCGGCGTGCCCGCAGACCTGATCCAGGTCCTGAAGCAGTTCGACATCACCGAACCCACCCCGATCCAGGCAGCGACGCTGCCCGACTCCCTCGCCGGCCGCGACGTCCTCGGACGCGGTCGCACCGGCTCCGGCAAGACCTACGCCTTCCTGCTCCCGCTCGTCGCCCGGCTGATGGAGTCCGACGGACGTCGCCAGCCGAAGCGCCCGCGCGCCCTGATCCTGGCCCCGACCCGTGAGCTGGTCGCCCAGATCGACGAGGCCCTCGCCCCGCTCGCCGCGGTCGCCGGTCTCCGGTCGCGCACCGTCTTCGGTGGTGTCGGCCAGCACCCGCAGGTCCAGGCGCTCAAGTCCGGTGTCGACGTGCTCGTCGCCTGCCCGGGCCGCCTCGAGGACCTGATCCAGCAGGGCGCCTGCGACCTGTCCGCCGTGGAGGTCACCATCCTCGACGAGGCCGACCACATGGCCGACCTGGGCTTCCTGCCCGCCGTACGCCGCCTGCTCGAGAAGACTCCGGCCGGCGGTCAGCGGATGCTGTTCTCGGCCACCCTCGACGGAGCCGTCAACGTGCTGGTCAAGCGCTTCCTGGTCGACCCGAAGACCCACGAGGCCGACTCGGCGCAGTCGCCGGTCTCCCAGATGGATCACCACGTCCTGCACGTCCAGCACGAGCAGCGGGTCCCAGTCCTGGTGGACCTGACCAGCGCGCCCGGCCGGACCGTCGTGTTCACCCGGACCAAGCACGGTGCGAAGGCGCTGACCCGTCAGCTCAACGCCCGCGGCGTGCCGGCGGTCGAGCTGCACGGCAACCTGGGCCAGAACGCCCGGACCCGCAACATGGACGCGTTCCACTCCGGCAAGGCGACCACCCTGGTCGCGACCGACATCGCAGCGCGCGGCATCCACGTCGATGACGTCGCCCTGGTCGTGCACGCGGACCCGCCGGCCGAGCACAAGGCGTACCTGCACCGCTCGGGCCGTACGGCGCGAGCCGGTGCAGCCGGCACCGTGATCACCCTGATGACCGACCAGCAGGTCGGTGACGTCCGCGCACTCACCCGCGCGGCCGGCATCAAGCCGACCACGACGAAGGTCTCCGGCCCCGGCCACGAGATCCTCACGAAGCTGGCACCGGGTGAGCGGGTGCTCATCGCCGGCGGCCTCGGCACCGAGCTGGCCTCGGGCGACAGCGGCAACGGCGGCGGTGGCGGAGGCCAGCGCGGTCGTCGCAGCGGTGGCGGCGGCGGTAACGGTGGCGGCTCCAAGCCGGCACGGTCCGGTGGCGGCCAGCGCGGTGGCAGTGCCCGCAGCGGTGGCGGCCGAAGCGCCGCAGCCCCCAAGGCGAGCGGCGGTGAGTCCTCGGGCAGCCGTCCGCGTCGCAGCGGTTCCGGCGGCCAGAGCAGCCAGGGCGGCGGCCAGGGCAGCAGCCACAGCGCTGCGAGCTTCTCCGGCGCCCGTCGCGGACGCTGATCCCAGCTCCGACTCAGTAGCAACAACCGATCTCGGCACCTGTCCGGTGCCGGGATCGGTTTGTTGCATGGCAGGGTGGCCCCATGGAGATCCTGACTCCGCGTGAGGTGCCGCTCGGCGGTCTGCGCGCGATGTCGGTGCGCAGAACGCTCCCGCAGCGGCGTCGTACGTTCATCGGCGCGTGGTGCTTCGTCGATCACTACGGTCCCGACGAGGTCGAGGCGACCGGCGGGATGATCGTGCCGCCGCACCCGCACACGGGTCTGCAAACGGTGAGCTGGCTGTTCTCCGGGGAGATCGTGCACCGCGACTCGGCCGGGAACCACGCGATGGTGCGCCCGGGCGAGGTCAACCTGATGACTGCCGGTTCGGGGATCAGTCATTCCGAGTACGCGACCAGTCGCACCCGGATCCTGCACGGCGTACAGCTCTGGCTGGCACTGCCCGATGAGGCCCGCGAGACGGCACCGGGCTTCGAGCACCACGAGCCGGCCCCGCTCTCCGGCGACGGTTGGGAGGCCCGGGTCTTCCTGGGTTCGCTGCTCGGGTCGACGTCCCCGGTCAGGACCTTCAGCCCGTTGGTCGGTGCGGAGCTGCGGATGAGCGCCGGAAGCACGCTGCAGCTCCCGGTCGACCGGTCCTTCGAGCACGGGATCCTGCTCGACTCCGGCCGGATCTCGATCGGTGCCAACGAGCCCGCACCCGGGGAGCTCGGATACCTCGCGCCCGGCCCGGACCACGTCGAGGTGGTCGCGCACGAGGACTCGCTGCTGCTGCTCCTGGGCGGGACCCCGTTCGGCGAGCAGATCGTGATGTGGTGGAACTTCATCGGCCGCGACCACGACGAGATCGCCGAGTACCGCGCGCAGTGGCAGGCCCTGATCGAGTCGGGGACCCCGGGACGCTTCGCGGTGCCCGAGGGCGACCCGCTGGAGCCGTTGCCGGCGCCGGTGCTGCCGAACGTCCGGATGGTCCGTCGCGGATGAGCCTTGCGGTCATCGGTCCGGACGGCGTCGCCCGTTGTCCGTGGGGGAGCAGCGGCGTCCTGCAGGCGTACCACGACGACGAGTGGGGCCGCCCTGTCGACGGCGAGGCGGGGCTGTTCGAACGGCTCTCGCTCGAGGGCGCACAGGCCGGGCTGTCCTGGCTGACGATCCTGAACAAGCGCGAGGGCTACCGCACGGCGTTCTGTGGCTTCGACGTCGACCGGGCCGCCGCGATGACCGACGACGACCTGGACGCGCTGATGCTCGAGCCGGGCATCGTCCGCAACCGCGGCAAGATCACCTCGGTACGCCGCAACGCGCGCGCCACCATCGAGCTGCGTGCCGACGGCGGCCTGGAGGCGTTCGTCGAGAGCTTCGCCCCGACCAGTACGCCGACACCCGCACGCACCTCCGAGATGCCGACGACATCGGTGGAGTCCCTGGCGCTGTCCAAGGCCCTGAAGAAGCGCGGGTTCAGCTTCGTCGGACCGAC
Source organism: Marmoricola sp. (assembly GCA_025965315.1). GTDB lineage: Bacteria > Actinomycetota > Actinomycetes > Propionibacteriales > Nocardioidaceae > Marmoricola. The sequence continues at coordinate 1,454 of JAOPXD010000176.1, read as the reverse complement.
CACGATGTTCGCGCTGATGGAGGCAACCGGCATCGTCGATACCCACCTGACCGGCTGCTTCCGACGATGCATCTCCGGTCGCTGGCCGGCCTGACAAGATGTCCCGGTGTCCAACGCGCCGGTGCTCAAGGGTCTCCTCGCGCTGCTCGGCTGCCAGCTCGCCGGCGAGCTCGCGGTCCGTCTGACCGGGGTCGAGTTCCCCGGTGCGGTCGTCGGGATGCTGCTGTTCCTGGTCGTGCTGAGCCTCGCGAAGCCTGGTGACGGGTCCGGTCTGGTCGCCGCGCCGAGCTTGTTGCTGCGGCACCTGCACCTGCTCTTCATCCCTGCTGGGGTGGGGATCATGGTCTACCTCGACACGATCCGAAACCACGCCTGGCCGCTCGCCGCCGGGCTCTGGGTCTCCTGGTTGGTCGGATTCGTGGTCACGGCCCTGGTCGCTTCTGCGTTCGTCCGTGGCTCGGAGCGCCGATGACGCCCGCGCTCCTGCGCGGCCACGAGACCTGGGTCTGGCTGCACACCTCGCCGCTGTTCGGGATCACCCTGACCCTGGCGGCGTACGCGCTGGGGCGCTGGCTGCACGAACGCACCGGGAGTCCGCTGCTCCAACCGGTACTGGTCGCGATCGTGGTGATCGTGGTCCTGCTGAGGACGACCGGCGTCAGCTACTCCGACTACCTGAGCGGCGGGAGCTACGTGGGCTTCTGGCTGGGGCCGGCCACTGTCGCCCTCGCGCTACCCCTGTACCGCGAGTGGCACCTGGTCAGGCGCGCGGCGCTGCCGATCCTGATGGGTGTCCTTGCTGGTGCGCTGGTCTCGATCAGCACCGCGATCCTGGTCACCAAGTGGGCCGGCGGAAGTCATGAGCTCCAGCTGACGATGGCACCGAAGGCCGCTACCACTCCCGTGTCGCTGGCGCTGTCCACCCAGATCGGTGGCATCCCTGCGCTCACTGCAGCGCTGACGATCATCGCCGGGATCACCGGGGCGATCCTGGGACCGTGGATCCTGGACCGGCTCGGTGTGCGGGATCTGCGGGTTCGCGGGATCGCGATGGGCAGCGTCTCCCACGGCATCGGCACCGCGCGGGCGCTCCAGGAGAGCCGCACCGAAGGCGCGTTCAGCGCCCTCTGCATGGGGCTGACCGCAGTGGCGACCAGCGTGCTCGTCCCGATCTTGATCCTGTTCCTCTGACCCCTGGTGGTTGAGGAAGGTCGAAGGCCTGTCTCGAAACTCGGCCAGAAAGTTGAGAATCCCCTTATAGGTAGGGGCTCCAGCCCGAGAAGTGTCGGTGGGTGTCGGTAGCGTTTTGGTCATGGCATCCTCCCTTCTGACGCGGAATCTTCCGTTGCTCCCGAAGCGGTCCAGGCGTGTGCGGACTGTGGAGGAGGCTGCGGTGCTGGCTGCGGCGCGGGGCGCGCAGAGGGATGTTCATGCGGCTGAGGCGCGGAAGCTTG